>JAKPIL010000032.1 GCA_029549845.1 bacterium | reverse complement strand
TGCTGGCGTGGTCACCAAGATCACTAAGTAATCCACTCGGGTTACTAAGCCACCGAGAGGCGCCCTGCAAGGGGCGTCTCTTTGTTTATGTGTGGTTCGGGTATACTAGAGGTGATGAAGAATGAGCCTATGGGCAGTTTTATAGATTACTACCAGCTGCTTGGTGTCCAACCAGATGCCGGCGATGCAGTGGTGCGCAAGGCTTTCATGCGACTCGCCAAAGAGAAACACCCGGATATGGGCGGCTCGCTTGAGGATATGCGTTTGCTAAACGTGGCCTACGCGACGCTTCGTGGTGTGAAGAGCCGCAAAGCGTACGACATGCTGCACCAGTTCCACACAGGGACATTTGCGGTTGCATACCGTGATACGCACGACGATACATTCTCTCCTAGCTCGCTCGATGGCCTCACCGATGCCGACATAGACAACTTTATAAACAGCGTCTTCAATGAGTACGTCACCAAGCCATCCAAAAAACCGCTTCACAAAAAAGCAGCTTCCGCCCTCCGCTTCCGCAGAAAAAAGTAACCCCACAGCCGCTACGCTCAGAGTCATTTGTAACTATTTTCACTGCCGTCCTGCCTGGGCCAGCTATACTGCCCTCATGAGCGAGGTTATCGGAGACAATCCCGGGGGTCCTGAAGTGGTCTTTGGACATACGGTCTATAGGCTCGGTAGTGTAGCGGGATTATTCATTGGAGAGTTAACGGGAACCACAGAGCGTAGAGAAAGGTTGTTTGCTGCATTCTTTCACCCACATGGCGGTGAAAGAGATTATGAGGAGCATATAGGAGATATCTACGATCAAACCGGTCACCTTCCCGAAGACATGGCCGGGCTCCTAGGTATGTTGAGAGTTATACAAGGCACTACCTCTGCTCCGCGAGCAACCGTAGAAGCATGGGCGGGAGGAAAACGTATGAGTGTAGTATTGCCTCCTTCTCGCCCATTTGATATTCGAACAATTGACCAAAGTAAACAAGCCGTTATGGATACACTTACAAGTCCGCGCATACGCGTACTAAGCGGCGCGGTAGCCATAGGCGCGGTTGCCGGCGTGGCCTTTGCTCGCCTTCGAGCGGAACATACTAAACGCGTCGGGCGAGGTCAATCACTCGAAGAATAAACAGTCGGTGGGTCGTAGTATAATCTAGGGTAAAACAGAGGGAGATCTTTCGACTACGCTCAAGATGACGGGCTGTAGGGCGCGGTTTGGTTTACATGTAGTGAAATTATGCTACAATTATGAGGTAAACTAATAGCTTTGACTAAAAGCCGTGCGAAGTCCCAAGTGAAATCGTAAGGTGTTACAAGGCCAAACCAGGTGAAGCTGGCAGTTTGCAGCAAGGATTGTAGTCTGGATTTTCCTTACTACTTACACCTTACTACTTACTACTAACCTAAAATCCGGAGGATTTTAACTATGGCAGACGCGCCAAAAACAGAAGCAGGCAAACAGCGAATTCGTATTCGTCTGAAGGCTTACGACCACAAAATCATTGACCAAGCCGCCAAGCAGATCGTAGACACCGCGCTGCGTACCGGTGCAACCCTGGCTGGCCCCATTCCACTGCCGACCCGCAAGAGCACCTTTACGGTTGTAAAAAGCCCTCACGTGTACAAAAAAGGCCGCGAACAGTTTGAAATGCGCGTTCACAAACGCCTTATAGACGTATTTGA
>JAKPIL010000019.1 GCA_029549845.1 bacterium | reverse complement strand
CTGGCAGTCCGAGAACTGCCATGCGGAAATGAGACTAAAGACGAAGAATAGGGAGATCTTTCGACTTCGCTCAAGATGACAGTGGGTGTTTGTGTGGGATGACGGGAGTGGGACACGAGATCTCTCCACTGCGGTCGAGATGACAGTGGGAAGGGGTGGCATAGTGACAGAGGAGCGGCGTGAGCACGAAAGCCCACACAAACTCTAGGGTTGCCTAAAAGCGCTCATGCTTTCATACTAGAGGGCAATGGCGCATCAGCTCAAGAAAAACTTAGGTGTGACTCGGCACGGTAGCGACACCGAATTCCGCGTATGGGCACCGTTTGCCGTGCAGGTCGACCTGACCGGTACGGTATGTGATAATCAAGAGCTACCTATGGCCTCGGAGGGCGACGGCTACTGGTCACTCAGCCTCAAAGACATTGAGCCAGGCCAAAACTACGTATACAGAATCATAACCCCCGGCGGAGACACAGTGCTGACGCGCAACGACCCGCGCGCCCAGCAGCTCACCACATCGGACAGCGGGGCATCGGTCATCATAGACCCAGACTTTGACTGGCAGGATGATAACTTCGTACCCATACCGCTCGAGAGGCAGGTTATATATGAGCTCCACGTAGGCACGTTCAACCGCCCAGACGCGGCCACCATAGGCACATTCGACGACGCGCTTGAAAAACTCGATTATCTGAAAGAGCTCGGCATCAATGTCATAGAACTCATGCCCATCACCAGCATGTCGCACAGCTTTGGCTGGGGGTACGCTCCAAATCACCTCTACTCTGTCGAAAACGCCTACGGCGGCCGCCATGGGCTACTTACCTTCGTTCGTGAATGTCACAAAAAGGGCGTGGCAGTCATCCTTGATGTGGTCTACAATCACTTCTCGGGTGAAACCGACCTCTGGCAATTCGACGGATGGAGTGAAAACGGCCGAGGCGGCATATACTTTTACAACGACCCGCGCGGTGATACGCCGTGGGGCGGCCGACCAGACTATGGCAGGCCAGAAGTCCGCCAGTTTATCCTCGATAACGTCGCCATGTGGCTCAATGACTATCATCTCGACGGCATGCGCGTCGATAGCACCATATACATGCGCAACACCGAGGGGCACGATAACGACCCCGCGCACGACATCTCCCACGCCTGGTACTTGCTGCAAGACATCACCGAGCTTGCACACAAAATCAAACCCGGGGCAACCCTCATAGCCGAAGACTGCGCAAACAGCCCATACCTCACCAAACCACGCAGCGAAAGCGGCTGTGCCTTTGACGCCCAGTGGGAGCTCGGTTTCCCGCACGCCCTCCGTGATGCGTTGGGGCTGCGCGGCGGACGCACACTCGCCGGCGTCCGGTACGAGCTAGAGCGCCGCTACAACGGCAATGCGTTCGAAAAGGTTATATTTAGCGATTCGCACGATACCGCCGCAAATGGTTCGGTACGGCTCAACGAAGCCGCCAGTGCCGGTGATGCAGCCGACAAACATGCCCGCGAAAAAGCACTTCTCGCCAGCACCATTATGCTCTCGTCGCCGGGCATACCCATGTTTCTCCAGGGGCAAGAGTTCATGCAAGAAGGCAGCTTCAACGACTGGCAAGAGCTTCAGTGGGCCAAAGCAGAGAAGTACAGCGGTATGGTGCTCGCCCACCGTCATCTGGTAGATCTTCGCCTAAACCGCGGCGACAACACCGCCGGACTCCTCGGCCAGAACACCGCCGTGTTCCACCAAGACGACAATAACGGCGTCATTGCCTACCACCGATGGGACAAGGGCGGGGCGGGCGATGACACGCTCATCATAGCCAACTTTGGCGACGCGGCACACGACATCTACCAGATACGCTTGCCACTCCCCGGCACCTGGCACGTCCGGTTTAATAGCACCTGGAAAGGCTATAGCCCCGACTTTCCCCAGGTCGACATAAGCACCGTAACCACAGACGGCAACCGCATGATTACGCTAAACCTACCAGCTTATGCGGCCCTCATCTTTTCCCAAGAGTCACAGTAGCCCCGGCTCAATGCTATACTTATACAGATGAAAAAAGTTGCTTTTATAGCACTCAGCATACTCCTACTTGCAAGCGGCGCCTTTATGCTTTTGCGCGGCAATGCACCTACCAAAGCTCCTGCAAATTCTGCCGCCACACCCCAAACGACTTCTTCGGCTGCCGCAGTAGGTCCAGACGCAAGCCAGCTCGTCATCGGCCGGCCAGGCGCGCCAATTACCATCATAGAATACGGTGACTACAAATGCCCCAAGTGCAATGAGTTTCACCAACAGGCGGGGAAGGACATCCGCCGCGATTGGGTCGACACAGGCAAGGCAAAGATAATTTTTCGGCCATATCCACTCTTTGGCGAAGACTCTGGGCTAGCACTGTATGCGTCTTTTTGCGCTGCAGAACAGGGAAAGTTCACCGCATATCACGATAAAATGTTCGGCTACATGTGGAGTAATTTCCTGAGCAAAGGCAACACTGATGCCACCGTGCGTACGCTGTTTAGCCCGACCAAACTTGCGCAGCTGGCCGGCGAAGTAGGGCTAGATGAAGCCGCGTTTCGCACGTGCGCAGGTGGTCGCACCCACGCCGATGCGTACAACACCGCAGTAGACAAAGCCGCTGGTGACTCTGTGCAAGGCACGCCTACGCTCATCATTGGCGGGCAAAAGGTGGTCGGCCCACAGCCGTACAATGTGTATAAAACACTCTTGGATGTACAAGCTAGCCTATGAACCTACCATTTTCCACAAAAATTAAGCTCGCTACCTCGAACACACTTCGCATAATCGGCACAAAACCGCTGTACACCTTGCTCGCGCTTGGCTCTGCGCTCCTTATGCTCACCATCATCATTTGGTCTCTGAACTACCAGCTCGTTGGCTATATACTAACCAACCCAGACATGTCGCCGTGGCAAAAAATACGCTTTTTTAGCTACGGCTACGAGGCACTTTTCACCTCATTTGATAGTTTTCTCTCTGTCAGCGTCATCTCATTGGCATTTTTGTTCGGCGTGAATATAGCCGTGTTAGTGTACGCCCTTCGGCGCAAAACCGCGTCGGCGCGCGCAACCGGCACGAGCGGTATTGCTGCCACGCTTGGCATACTCAGCAGCGGCTGTGCAGCGTGTGGCACGTCA
>JAKPIL010000007.1 GCA_029549845.1 bacterium | reverse complement strand
GTGCGAAAGCATACGGCGATGTGCTCATAGTGGGTGTTGATTCTGACGCAAAGGTGAAGATACGCAAAGGCCCCACGCGCCCCATTGTCCCAGAGGACGAGCGCGTACAGATGCTGGCCTACCTCCGTTCGGTAGACCTCATAACGCTCAAACAGCCAGAAGATGCCAAATGGGGTCTCATAAAGCTCGTTCACCCTGACTGCCTTGTAGTAACGGCCGAAACGTATGACGAAAAACAGCTCAAAGAGCTTGAAAAATACTGCGGGAAGGTAGTCGTGCTTTCTCCGCAAGCCACAACGTCCACCTCTGCCCAAATCCGTCGTATGCAAATAAGCTGGGGCTCAAACATCGTAGAACCACTTTCTGAGGTGCTTGCACTCGGGAATCTTCCAGAAACCTCCCGAGCGATTATCCAAAAGATTGTACACGGCGTAAAGCGAGCCAAGAAGTAATGAGCCAGCAGCATATCATTTGCTACATCCCCGTCATCCACACTGGGTACATGGAGCTGTTTGCCGCCCATCCGGGCGCGGTCATTCACGTACTGGGCACATCCGTGCTCACAAAGCGGTTTGATTACCTACGAAAAGACATTCGGGCGCTAGAACCCAGTGTGGCAGCAGAAATAGTGCGGGGTACCGGCCGAGCCGCTGAAGTGCTCGAAGAGGATGAACTCGCAGATGTGCTCAAACGCCCCGGCCTTGTCATGCCAGACGACGATATTAGCCACGCTCTCGCAGAAGATTTTGACCTCCAGGACATAACATTTGAACCAGTATTCCTCCGGTGGGACCGCAGGGCAGTGGACACCGACCAAGATGTCGCCCCAGACCGCACGGTCAAGCTTCCTGCAGACGACCCCACCATAACAGCACTCTACGAAGAAGCCGGCAAAAGCACCAACTGGTGGCGAAACGTCGGTGCCGCGCTCGTAGACGGCACTCGGGTCATTGCCCTCGCACACAATAGTTCCGTCCCGACGGAGTATTCCTCTGCCGTAGACGGCGACCCCCGGATAACCGCCAGTCGCGGGGTCGGCATAGATACCTCTATAGACATCCACGCCGAAGCTCGGCTTATAGCCGAAGCAGCCGCAGGCGGAAAAGCCGTAAAAGGTGCCTCCATATACGTGTCTACCTTTCCGTGCCCAACCTGCGCCAAGCTCATCGCTGCCAGTGGCATTGCCGCATGCTATTACGTAGAAGGCTACGCAACCGTAGACGGCCAGTCACTCCTCAAAGCGTCCGGCGTTGAAATAGTAAAGATTGAGTCGTCTATACCTTCCGCATTCCCGCGTCAAAAACCCCGCAAATACCCATCTAGCTAATCTTAAACTTCACCTTCGCATCGGCCGGCTTGTCTTTATCCGGCACAATTATGTGGGCGTGTAGGTGATTCACCGATGCGCCGTTGTGCCGCACATCACCAAACCGCATGGCAAGGCCACCAAAATCTATCTGATACTCCTGAATTGCCCACTTTACATGGTCAAACAGCTCTTCGGCGGCACCGGCCTCTAGCTCGTCTATGGTTTCAACGTGCTGCCGCGCAATCGCAAGCAGATGCACCCGCGTGTACTCGTACGGCCACTGGTTGAGCGTGAGCGTCCAGAATGTGCCCTGGCGCAAAATAGGCTGTTTGTGATAGTTCGCTAAAAACTCTTCGTCAAACGGGCATACCCCGTCTTCCACGATGGTGCTCATGACGTTGCGCTGGTCATCGTGCCGCGCATTATCAAGGTTAACATAATCTTTCGTCATATACATAGTATACAGCCATCACGAACATGTGAGCAAAGCGAACGAGGCGTCTGCCGAGCTTTAGGAAGGGGTGGAGCACAGTACCCGAATTCACTCCGGATACATGCCTAAACCGCGGTGCCTCCCATGCGAATCGGTGGGTGCGCCGTGTATTCTTCTATAGAAAAATGCTCGGTCCGGAAGTCCTCGAGTCGCTTGACCGTAGGGTCCACTTTGAGCATAGGGAACGGATGTGCCGGGCGACTCAGGAGCTCGGTGACCATGTCTTTGTGCTGGTCGTACATATGCGCATTTGAGATGATGTGGACGAGTTTGCGCGGCTTGTAACCAGTAACCTGGGCTACCATGATGAGCAGCAGTGCATAGTGCACCATATTAAACGGCACACCTATGGGCACATCACCGCTGCGCTGGAAATGCACGAGCGACATTTCACCGTTTTTCACATCTATGTTGTAGTGCTGCAGGCCGTGACACGGCACAACCAATACCTTTTGCTGGCGACCAGGTGCCCGCGAAATATACTGTGGGATGAAAGGTGTAATGATATGCGTACGCAGTTCTGGCCGTGCCTTAATCTGCTCAATCATAACCTTGTATTGGTCAAAGCCACCTTCTTCCAGCGTGGGGAATTCATGAAACGCTGCCCCGTATGAGCCGGGGCCTAGGTCGCCAAGCTCTAGACCGCGCTTCTTGGCCTTGGCTTCGTCGGACGTCCACGGCTTCCAGAACTTGCAGCCGTACGCCTCCAGCTCTTCTTGTGTGCGAGCGCCATTTATAAACCCAAGGATTTCGCCCACCGACTGCTTGATCATGCCAGCGAGCGGGCGATGTGCTACATCTGATTCATAGGCTGCAATTGCCTCGGGCGTCGAAACCTTGGTAAGGTCACGCTCGGTGACCAGCGGAAAGCCGTTTGCAAGGTCGTATTCGAGTATTGCACCCAGCACTTCAGTCGAACCCTCGTCCATACCGGATTGCGCTGGATTACCCGTCTCGGCTATACGCTTCAAAAGCGCTTTATACTGCTCATCTGGTGTGCGTGTCTGCTTGTAGGCGACAGGGGCAACATGGTTTGTTATGTCTGACATAGAACCTCCACTTACTACAGTTAGTATAGCATCTGTTTAGATGCGGTCGTAGGTAATGAAGTCGTAGTCGTACTGGTTTTTTTCATCAGCGTGGTGTGGCTCGCGTGCCGTTTCTTTCCATATGGCGCTATCTATAGCAGGGAAGTGCGCGTCGCCGTCTATCTGGGCGTGGACTTCAGTGACGTAGAGCCGGTCGGCGAGGTGGATTGTAGCAGCGTATACCTGCGCACCGCCGATAATGTAGAGGTCTTCATCGAAATTCGCGGGAGCAGAGATATCATGGATAATTTCAACGCCCGCTGGAGCGTAGGACGTGTCACGCGTCAGCACAATATTGCGACGGTTTGGCAGCGGCTTGCCGAGGCGGGCAACTATAGACTCAAACGTGGTGCGCCCCATCACCACCGTGTGGCCAGAGGTAATGTCTTTGAAGTGTTTGAGGTCGGCAGGCAAATACCACGGCAAGTCATTCCGGGCCCCTATAACGTTATCTTCAGCCATCGCCACTACAATTGCTATCATGCCTCCAGTATACCAAGCCCAGCGTTGTTCTATCACTATCCAATCTCACCATCCCGCCCAATCAACCCCGCGCAACGGGCTTCACTCACCACACTTTTTACTCGACCGGGTAAAAAGTGTGGTGATTTTGCAATGTTGTGGGTGCAGGGTGGGTGGATTTGGCGAAGCGTTGGGGGTATAATCACGCTAGAATTATGAGTCGTGGCAAATATATTGTTTTGGAGGGTCCTCAGGGAGTTGGCAAGACTACCCTTGCCAGCATGGTTGTGCACGAGCTCGAACGGCTTGGCATACCAGCCCGGCAAATGCATGAACCAGATGGTCAGGCCGACCCGACCACCCGTGAAATCCGCCGCCTAACCCAGGACCCAAGCTACCCCATGAACAGCCGTACCGAAGTACTGTTGTACAATGCCGCCCGCAGCCAATCGCTAGAGCTCGTCCGCGCGGTACGCGACGAGGGCGTTGTGTGCGTTGTCGACCGAAGCTACCTGAGCACGCTTGCTATCCAGTTTTATGGCCGAAATGACATCATCGATTACCAGCGCCTAAACGACATCATTGCGTTTGCGGTGGGCGATATGTGGCCCGATCTCGCTGTCGTACTCGACGCGCCTGTACAGATGCTGCACGAGCGAGCGAGGCAGCGGGGCGAAACCGAACGATTCGACAGCCTAGACGCCGCCATGCTAGAGCGCATTCGCGCGGGCTACCTCTGGGAAGCACGGCAGCGCAATCTGCCCATCGTGTACGCAACTGGGCGTGTCGACGAGGTATTCCGAGATGTATGGCAGCATATAGAGACCACCCTCGACATCAATACTACCGCCACCTCCGAACCCGTCGCCGTAGCTGACCTCCTTGCGAAAAGCCCAGCTGCCAAGGCGCTCCAGTCCAAACAAGCCAGCATAGAAAAAACTCGCGTGACCACCTCATACTTCATCCCCCAGACACTACCCGATGACATTCAGTGTGATTACTGCGATGAGATTGAACGCATAGTAGGCGCCCGGCGCAAACTGGTCGGCCAGCTAGCGCACCACCTGCGTACTGATGATCCGGCTCAGCACAACGACGCAGACGCGCAAAAGAAAGCCCTCGCCATACTCAAACCGCTCCTACCCGTTGCCTGTACGGGCGAATCCCTGCGCGCCCTCATAGATACCGCCGAACGCCTTGAACTCAGCAGCGACGTCACCGGGCGCTTGCCGGCCGGTTTTGCCAGCAGTACAGAAACAGTACAGCTCACCGGCTGCACACCCCGCAACGAGCTGGATCTTTTGCCCGCCATGCTCTACGAATCGCTGGACCTGCCCATAAATGAAGTGAAATCAACAGTGGCGCAGTGGCCATATGAAGTGAAATCGACCCTTTTCCAGGAATATCTACGCCGCTATCCAACCGGCAAGGCGCTGGCCGCCGCGCAGTACGAATGGGACTTTTTAACTGAACTCACCACGCTGCAAGATATGCCAGAAGCTCTGCGTGCAACCGCTCGGCTGCAACTGCTCACTCCACGCTATGGCTACACCATACCCCAAGAGGTAGAGGATGCCGGCCTCACGGACGAATACGACGATATATTCGACCAAAGTCTCCAGCTCCAGAGCACCTTGCAGGCCCGTGGCTACACCGCCGAGTCCCAATACGCCACCCTCCTCGGCCACAAACAACGCTGGAGCCTGTCGAGCGGCTACCGTGATCTGACAGTGATAGCTACGAACCAATCGGCGCCATACACCACTAAGCTCGCCGCGCTTCTGAGTGAAAAGCACCCGCTTCTCGAGCAATCAGGACGCAAACAATCTAATGGCAGTTGAATTTTCGCAAGCAGATCTCGATGTATTTGATGCCATCGCATCCAAAATCCCACCAACACTGAGTGAGTATCCCGATAATACGCTTTATCATCGGGGAGCGGTCGCACTCGCACGTACAGCCCTGAATACACGTGGCCACGCTGGTAATAATGCTGCAATGGCATATATACTAGGCAGTCAAAATATTCCACGCTGCCAACCCTATAATAATGAGGCCTCGCTTGGGAAACGCCATCTTGGGCTATCTTCTGCTTTTGGGAATTTCAGGAAGGCACCTGAAAGCCAAATACAGGAAGCAACCCTTAGGCTTGCAATCGCAGTAAATAACCTCAGCCCAGATGCGGTACACATAGAAAGAATCGCATTCTTTGTAGTTTGTATGGAAGCCCGCGAAATTGATACAGTCCTTATCTCAAGTAGTTTGAGAGGAGGTAGTATGTTCAATATATGCGGTAAGCGGGTACGCCTGCCGATATTGCCAGACCTACCAGCCCACGCACGAGTCCCTTGGGATACTTCCCCTTATAACCCTCCGCTCGAGTTGCCGGTATAGACCGGGACGCCGGCGAGGATCCTTGACAAAGAATTACTATCGCAGTACCATAACCAGCATGTCATCAACTATGAAGCAGCTTGTCATTATTCTCGGCCTATCCGGGCTGTGCTTCACCATGGTTGAAGCCTCGAGCACATAACGCTCGCCGCACAGTCCGTCACAAAAGGCTTCACCAAGAAGTCTTTTTTAATATTTTTGGAGAATACCATGACACTAGGACCAAATACTGACCCAGGCGGAAGACACGAGGACCCTGCAACAGAGGCCATAAGAGAAGCCTTCGATGCGCGACCACTAGGAGGTGTTGTTATGAGCGGCAGCGTCGAACGCCCTACAACAGCACCGTCTCTGCATAACCTCGGACCAGCCGGTAAGCAAGATGGGTAACAACCTGACTGAACAATTGCGCGATTGGTACCTCGGTCTTTTCGAGCCTGCTACCGCGCACGCAGCGGATTATGCAGGTTATCCGGACGTGCAGAATTCAATACTCTTAGAAAGGGATGCACGCATTTTGGGGGGTGACCTACGCGGATCCATAGGCAATCTCGTAACACGCACGCAGTTTGTTACCCTTGAAGAAGAAAGACTGGCAGCATGAGTCAGGTATATGGGCCGTATAGTCCGTGGCGGGCAGAGAATGGGGTTGTGTATACCTCTGGGCAAGTTGGGGCGGTAAAGGGCAAAGCCCAGCCAGATATAACCGCGCAGGTACAGCAGGCGCTCGATAACTTGCGCGCGGTGCTGGAGGAAGCCGGCAGCGGGCTCGACGAAGTGGTCAAAACCACCGTGTTTCTTACCAGCATGTCGCACTATGCCGCGATGAATGAGGTGTATGCCGCCGTGTTTGAACAGGCAGGCGCAGCACCGGCA
>JAKPIL010000166.1 GCA_029549845.1 bacterium | reverse complement strand
TGCCAGCCGCGCTAAAATTACGATGAATCATCATGAGGCTACCAGAGGTAAATAAGCATATTTTTACACCTCGGGCGTGCCATTCCTCGAGTATTTCTTTGGTGTGATGGTATGGTTTAATACAATGCGTCAGAGCGTTCTGAACTTCGTCGTGTTCACTCACGAGCTCATTGATGTCGAGATCGGTATGGTGCCCCGCCAGAATCTGCTCGTATGTTTCATAGATAGGCTTGCCGAGCCTTTGGCGTATGTAATGTTCCGCACCCAAATGCCCCAAACCATGGCGCTCAAGCACCGTCCGATAACCCGTGTATATCAGCTCCCGCGTGTCTACAAGCGTGCCGTCCGAATCAAAAACAATTGCCTTAATCGTGGTGTTCATGGCCTCATCATACGGAACATTCTCCTCTGGGGCAACCTGGGTAGCAACCTCTTCTGGTTTTCGTTCAATATCAGCGCGTGATTGTGACTTTGCATGGTTGTCTAGTAAATACAGTAGTGTTGGCGTATCGGGCGCGGTCATAAGCGCAGCACGTAGTGAAGATGCACCGTCGAAGCCCTGGATGTACATTTTGCAAAATTTGTTTAGGGTGTGGATGGGGCGCTCGCCATGCTGCCATGTTGCCGCAAACAGTTCCACGTGCGTACGAAACATATTTACTTTACTTATTTCGCCACATTCCCCCCATTTCCAAGGAGCCTCCTTGGAAAATATGAATGGGTTTTGGAAGATGCCGCGACCTATCATGATGCCGTCTGGTTTGTAGCGGGCTGCGAGATCTTCGCCCTGCTCGCGGCTCATGACGTCGCCATTGCCGACGATGAGCGTCTGAGCTCCAAGTGCATCACGCAGTTCACGCACCTTGCCTATGAGCTCCCAGTCGGCTGGGACTTTGCTCATTTGCTTGCGGGTGCGGCCGTGTACGGTCAGCATGTCTAGGTTTTGGCGCAGCAGGAAGTCGAACCATGTCATATCGACCGCACTAAAACCGGTGCGCGTTTTGACGCTCAGTGGTAGGCGCCCGGCTAGGCCATCCCGCGCAGCCGCAATGATTTGCCCTGCAAGCTCGCGGTTTTCTGGACGAATAAGTGCTGCGCAAGCACCGTTTTTGACCTCGCTTTTGGCTGGGCAGCCCATGTTCAAATCAACGCCGGCAAAGTTTACGCCGTCAGGCAGGCCAAGCTCGCGCGCAAGCGAACCATCGGCTATCTGCGCGCACACTGCGCGGAAGTTTTCTGGCTGGAGACCCCACAGCTGGGCAATCACCTTGCCTTCTGCTCCAACGAAACGAAGCTTTTTAAGCAAATTTGGTCGTCCAGGACTCATCAGCCCATCGACATTTACAAACTCGGTGAAAAACATATCTGGCGGCGCAGTTGCAGCAACCACCTGCCGAAACACCGTGTCCGTCACATCATCCATCGGCGCCAAAATAAAAAATGGCTCTATAGGTACTGCTGTTTTCACCGATTCACTGACCACGCAGCGCTACTTCTATTCATTACCCGGATTATACCATCCATGCCTTGGATCTTCTGGTTGCCCCTCAGGCATGATGTCTAAGATATCGGGTGGGCTCCACTCTCGTGACGCCCGTCCGCCGGATTGCTGAGCCTGAATATCGCATATCTGTCCCAGCAGCTCATCTATCTCCACACTGGTCATTGGCTTCACTCTTGCACGATGCGCCACCAACCATGCAAAACCGACTGTGGATAGGCTCCTGAACTCTTCAGGGTTTGCTTCAACTAACGCATTGCGATAATCGACAATATTATCAGGCCATTTGGCGGGAGGTCTATCACGAATAATAGTGTGTGCCATAACATACACTATACCATAAAACTATCTATAATACTATTCCCAGCGGAAGACGCGGAAGGCTATGAGGTAGACTATGACCGTCCAGCCCAAAATAATCCCAAACTGCGGCAGCAGGTCAAACACACCTCTGTTTTCGGTGATGATGAGCCTTGCCGCGTCGATAACCGGCGTGAGCGGTATGTAGCTTGTGACTCCCTGTAGCCACTCTGGCATGAGAAAACGCGGGAAAAAACTGCCCGAAAGAAACATCATAGGAAAGGTAATTATTTGTGCAAGTGGCGCCGCTTGGCGCTCGTTCTTCGCCCATCCGCCCACCGCCAGCCCTATGCCAAACAGCATGATCGCACCCATAGACACAAGCAGCCCAAGCACCAGGTAATTCCCCCGCATATTCAGGTTAAACATCGTCAACCCCACAATAAACATGGTGATTATAGATAGCAGGCCGACAATGGTATTCGATATGGTATTGCCCAAGAAGTACTGCCACACTTTGAGCGTCGTGGTGTGGTAACGCCGCAAGACGCCGCGTTCCTTCAGTTTGGGGAACACGCTCGTTGGGCCAAATATACCAGCACCCAGGAGCGAAAAGCCCAGGAGGCCGGCGAAAACGTAGTCAAACTGCGTCAGCCCCTGTTTAGCAGTGGACTTCGCCACCACTGTGAAGGGTTTTTCTACCGATACAAACTGTTTGTTGATGCCGTCAAAGATGCTACTGAGGACAGCCGCGAGCGTCTGCCCGCCCTGCTCATTGCTTTTGTTGTACAGCACTTGGGCTTGCCCCTCTGGGTACCCTTTGTCGCCCACACGTCCAAACTCAGAAGGCAAAACTATGGTTGCATCCAGCTCGCCGCGGCTCATTTTTTCTTGCGCTTCTTCGAGCGTTTTCACCTGGGAATCTATTTTTAACACCTTATCCTTTTGCCCCATTTTTTCAAACTGCTTGGCAAACTGCGTGTCGGAGTGGTTTAGAAACGCCACACTAAAGCTTACACTGCTGGTGTCGCGCCCAAATATTCCGCCAAATACAAAAAGGAAGAGCAGCGGGAACACAAAGGTAAAGAACATTGCTAGTTTGTCACGAAAAAGGCGTCGAATGTCGATTTTAACGAATGTAAAGATGGGTAACAGTGATTTTGGCATAGCTAGTCCCTTAGCGCCTTTCCTGTTAGGTCAATGAAAACGTCTTCTAGGTTTGCTTGCTCGACGTGCTGTGCTTTTGTGAAGCCCTTCTTTAGCAAGGCTTTCACAAGGTTTTTTGGAGTATCGAGCGCAATGATTTTGCCACTGTCCATCACCGCAACCCTGTCGCACAGCAGCTCTGCCTCGTCCATATAGTGCGTCGTCATGATGACCGTGACGCCGCGGTCACGCACTTCCTGGATAAGCTCCCACAGATTGCGGCGCGCCTGCGGGTCGAGGCCGGTGGTTGGTTCGTCTAGGAAAAACACCTTTGGCCCATGTACGAGTGCGGCTGCTATGGAAAAGCGCTGCCGCTGGCCGCCAGAAAGGTTTTCGACATAGCTATTTGCTTTATCTTCTAGCTGTAGGTCTCGCAGAAACTTTATGGCATCGACTTTTTCGCCGTAAGCAGACGAGAAAAACTCGAGCAGCTCCACCAGCTTCGTCTTTTCTTCAAAGCTTGGGGTTTGTGGCTGTACCCCTATGAGGGCCTTTACATTATCTGGGCTTTTAGCCACATCGAACCCTGCGAGTGTTGCCGAGCCGCCGTCTATGTCGCGCAGTGTCTCTAGCATTTCAAGTGTGGTGGTCTTGCCAGCGCCATTGGGGCCAAGGATACCGAATATTTCACCTTCTTGTACCTCAAACGATATGCCGTCTACAACGGGTTTATCATCGTAAACCTTCGTGAGATTTTGAACAACTACAATTGGTTTTATCTGTTTCATACATCTACTGTACCACGCGACTGCGACATCAGTGAACAGGCACTGGTATAGTACTTATATATGAAGTACATTCTCGCAGTTGTGTGTGGCCTGCTGGTAGCCGGGTTATATGCTGTATTACGACTGTGGCCGCTGGGAGTACAAAAGTCTTTTAGCCAGCATGTCGCACAAAACAAGCGGGCAACGATGTTCTATGCGCTCCTTTTCATCATCACCTTACCGCCATTCGTCTGGTTCGCCGTAAGCTGGCTGATGCCTACCTATATGTTACCGACCAGTTTTGGGGTCTTCGTTACCGCTGCCTGCGTACTTCAGGTAGCTTGTACGCTCGTACCCGAAATTGACCTACGACGCACCCGTATACACCGTGCGCTCGCGGGATTTTCCGGGTTGTTTCTGCTGCCCGCCGAGTGGCTCGTTTTCACCGCATTGCCCTCATCTAACGGCGTGCGGTTTTACTTCATTGCCGGCATAGTGCTGCAGCTCCTTGTGCTACTGCTGACCGCGCGGCGGCCAGAAAGGGTCATGACGTGGCCCTTGCAAAGCGCGTACTACGCAGGGTTTTTCCTGCCTTTAGTGGTCCTCACCTACGCTGTATAAATAAAACAAACAAAAACGCCCGGTCTAAACCGGACGTTTTGCAAACTACTGACTCGACTAGCCGCGCTTGACGGTAAGGAAGCCGTTGCGTGGGTTTTCGTTCACGATAAAACCAGCTGGAAGCTCAGATGCCTCTGGGCGGTCGTCCTTACTGAAGTAGTAAATGGTCTGCTCTTTGCCGCCACGAAGGGTGACTTTCTTTGAGTTTAGGTGATAAGTAACACCCTTAGAATTCTTGTGCGTGTATCCCATAGGAATCTCCCTCTTAACTCTTACGTTAGTACCCCTACGATACCTCGGTCGTAATCTGTTTGTCAACACCCCTCATTACAACTTCCTCAGAATACCGTTTATGGCTTGCGCAAGACCGTGCAGATGTAATACACTTATGTTTGTACTAAAATAACGTCTCAAAGGTGGAGAAGATGGATTTTCGACAAGCAAACCCAACCCCTGTTAACAGGTCAGAAGCGGCTCCAAGTGCTCCTGCGCCAACAAACGGAATCAAAAAAGTAAAACCATTTAATAACGCGCCAAAGTGGCTTAACTGGCTCAGTGTTGT
>JAKPIL010000138.1 GCA_029549845.1 bacterium | reverse complement strand
TTGAATAAACTTTTTGGTTGCGGCTGGCCGTCTATGACCCAATCAGCGTTGAAGATTTTATGGCGGCAATGTTCGCTATTGACCTGGCCGAACATCATGAGTTCGGCGTCGCTGGGGTTGCGCCCGAGTTCGGTGTAGGCCTGTGCGAGGTAATCGATTTCATCGGCGCTAAGCGCGAGTCCCTGCGTGCTGTTTGCCTCGCTCAGCGCCGCTTTGCCGCCGCCCAGAACATCGACGATGATGAGTGGTTTTGGTTCTGGTTGAGCAAAGAGGGCTTCGGCTGCCTCGAGCGAACCGAGGACTGCTTCTGTCATGCGGTCGTGCAAGAGTGGCGCAAGACCGGCAGGGTCTTCGGTATCAATATAGTAGGCTGTGCCGCGCTCGATGCGGGTAATGTGAGTGAGCCCGGCATTGTGCGCTATATCTGTCGCCTTCGACGACCAGGGCGATATAGTGCCTGGCCGTGGCACGACGAGGCATAGGCTGCCAGCCCGTTTGTCAGCATAAGGTGTGCCGTAGGTGAGTAGTTTTTCGAGCTCACGCGTGTCGCTGGCTGACAAGGCTTTCTCGGCGGCCACAAAGTGGACGTACTCGGCCGATACGCCGCGCACGTTTTTATCTAGCATATGTATTTTTTTGAGCAAACTTTTTGCCCGAAAGTCGGATAACGCGTTTATACCTTTGTAGATGTGCACTAGCGTACCTCCAGCGTTTCTGCGCTAAATGTGATGTTTTTTGACTTTATAACAACCTGCTTTTCACCTGGGATGACCGTACCACCCCTGATGGCTTTTACCCCATTTGCTGCCGCGAGCGCAATAACCTCGTCGGCCTGGTCTGGAGCGACAAAGAACGCAAAGCCGACGCCCATGTTGAAATTGCCGTACATCTCGGCGTCATCAACGCCCGACTCTTTTTGCATGTGCAAAAACTCTGGCTGCGCGGGTAAGATATGGTCAATTTCATACGTGAAGCTTGCGTTCGCGCGCATGAGCTTGCGCCAACCGTGTCCGGTGACGTTGACCATGTAGTGTGGCACAATCCCCGCTTCTAGCACGCTTCGCACGAGTGATACGTAAAGATGGGTGGGTGTCAGGATGGCCTCGCCAAATAGCGTGCCATTTGGTAATTTTGTTGCATACAGCTCCGGGTTCTCCTCGTACAGGTGGCGCACGAATGAAATGCCATTGGCGTGGATGCCGCTACTTTCGACCAAGATGATGGCGTCGCCAGCAGCGAGTTTGTCGCCTAGCACGAGCCGTTCTTTGGGGTTGATGACGCCGACGGCCGAGCCGCCCAGGTCGATGGTTTCGGGGTTGATGATGCCCTTGAGCGCTGGCGTTTCCCCGCCGCCCCAGGTTGCGCCGATGGCGTTACAGGCCGCTGCCCAGCCGGTCACCAGGTCACCTGCCCGTTCGCGGTCGTTCATCCAGGCGCCGTCGCCGAGGGCAAAGTAGGCATTTACCACCTGCGGGAGTGCTCCCACGACTATGAGGTCATTGACTATCATTGCCACCGTGTCTTGGGCGAGAGCGTCGTAGTATGTTTTCCCGGTGACCTTGCGCATGGCGTCGGCCACGAGGTTTTTTGTGCCGAGACCCTCAATGACAAGCGCGCGGTAGCAATCACCATCTTCCCACACGTAGGCGGATTCGCCGCGGCTGGCACTAACTTCACTTGCGCCAAAAGCATTGAGGTTTGGCGCGGTCGATAACGCAGATTTTTGCGCCAAGACCTTCACTGGATCCATCGCGCTATAATCCACTCCCGTTTGTGCATAGGTTGTTGGTTGCTGTGACATTCACCCTCCTTTGTAAAATACAAGTCAGTGCTCGTGTGAGCGTTCCCCGTTATCCCTCTTTCATACACATTGTACCAAGAACGGTGTAGATGCTCCAGTTTTCTCTCGGGCTGAACTTATGCGCCTCGAGCCATGGCTTTTAGAGCTGGTTCATATGCGGTACAGTGTTGCTATGACACAAGTTATCTTTGACTGGAAACGAACTTTGTATGACCCAGAGAAGCGCGAGCTACTGCCCGGCGCATATGACCTGCTTAGCGCACTGGCTAAAAAAGACATACCAATGATACTTATTGGCAAGGGTGATACGGTGATGCGCGCAGAAGTCGAGCGACTGGGGGTGCGGGCATTCTTTACAGAAATCACCTTTCGGGAGGGTGCAAAAGAAGCAGCGTTATTTCGACCTTATGTTGATAGTAGCTGCCCCAAACAAACAATTATCGTTGGTGATAGAGCGCGCTCAGAGCTGGCAGTTGGGAATAGTCTGGGCGCGACGACGATCTGGGTTCGGCAAGGTAAGTTTGCGGTTGAGGAACCAGAGCTAGAGGTGCAAAAACCGACACATGTTGTAGCTTTGCTTTCAGAGGTAAAACCTCTTCTCGAATTACTTCTTCCCTAAGAATACGATGACCTAGCTACTACCCTGTAAGTAGCTTTCCCAGCCTTGTTGTTGGATTTTTGCATCGGTGGCGACGACGCTGTCGTGGAGGTTCTGGCGGAAGGACTGGTAGCGCTCGGCGAGGTCATGGTCGCTGAGGGCAAGGATTTCTATGGCCAGTAGTGCACCGTTGCGAGCGCCGTTTTCTGGCATGGTGGCGAGCGGTATGCCCGGAGGCATCTTGATGCTTGACCAGAACGCTTCATGGCCGTGATGATCGCGCTTGACGGGCACGGCTATGACGGGCAGTACCGTGTGAGATGCAGTCATGCCTGGCAGGTGAGCCGAGCCGCCTGCCCCGGCGATGATGACTTTGAGTCCGCGCTCGGCTGCGGTTGAGGCGTATTCGTCCATGACGTCTGGTGTTCGGTGTGCCGAAACGACGCGGACTTCGTAGGCCACGCCGAACTCGTCGAGGACTTTTGCGGCCTCGCTCATGACGTCGAGGTCACTATCTGACCCCATAATAATTCCGACCACGGGCTGACTCATGATATCTCCTCCACTATGTTTACGACTTGCTTGACTGACGAAATAAGTGATTCGGGTTTGGTGCTCAGAAGCACGATTCCTGATTGATGACTCATGCTTCCCTTT
>JAKPIL010000133.1 GCA_029549845.1 bacterium | reverse complement strand
AGAGCCGGCTCCTGGATATCGGTGACCAGCCCAAGCGAAAAAGATCTGGACATGCTTAGCGATACCTACGGGCTCGACCGAGATACGCTTGAAGACGCCGTCGATATATACGAAGCCCCCCGCATAGAAACGTATCAAGGTGCGGTCTACCTCTTTACGCGGTATTGTCACCCAGAGGGTGCCGAGATTGCGACCGAACCGCTGCTGATTGTGTATACCAGCGATTACATTTTTACCGTATCACGCATAGAAACGACCATTCTGGATAGGCTCATACGCGACCAGCTCGAATTTGTCACCACACAAAAAACCAAGACCGTGCTCTGGATGCTCGACGAGATTAATAAATCGTACGAAAAGCATCTAACCAAGGTAGCGCGGCGTGTTTTGCAGCTCCGGGCAGAACTACGACAGTCACGACTGAGCGCAAAAGAGTTCGTGCGCATCATTGAGCTCGAGGAAGACCTGAACGAGTTTCTTTCGGCGCTGCAGCCACAGTCGCTCCTGTTCAATTCGCTCCTGGGCGGCAAATACCTACGCCTGTACGAAGATGATAGGGACATGATAGAA
This sequence comes from bacterium, assembly GCA_029549845.1. Classification (GTDB taxonomy): domain Bacteria; phylum Patescibacteriota; class Saccharimonadia; order Saccharimonadales; family UBA4665; genus JAGXIT01. Next base: position 2,806 of record JAKPIL010000133.1, on the reverse strand, counting down.
GACATAGAACGCAGTACGGGCGAGCTGATTGGGCAGGTGCAGGGCAGGCTGCGCACGCTGGTGAACATGCGCCAGGCGTATGATGCCATTGCCACGACAAACTTGAATGCGACCTTCAAAAGACTGACGTCCATCGCGATCTTCCTGACCATCCCCACCATCGTGGGAGGGTTGTGGGGTATGAATATCGCCGTTCCGTTTGCGCACAACCAGTATGCATTTGCCATTGTTCTGGCGATTGTGCTTGGGCTTTCGACGCTCGCGGTCCTGATTTTTCGTAAAAACAAGTGGCTGTAGTCATTGCGGCTAGTACGCTAGCGGCTCCTTTGCTATACTAGGTCGGACATGAAACATCTTTTACATCCACACTCAGTATTTCGTATATTTGGTTTTTCTATTTTTGCAACAGTCGCGACGCTGATAGGCGTAGCGGTTGGGCTCGGCTGGAATGCGCTGTTCGTTACGGTCATCCTTATGATAGTGGAGCTTACTTTTAGCTTTGACAATGCTATCATTAACGCCAAAGTGCTCGAACGCATGAGCAAGTTTTGGCAGCTTATATTTCTGACCGTTGGCATATTTATTGCAATCTTCGGCATGCGCGTCGTATTTCCCATACTCATTGTGTCTATAACAGCTGACCTCAGCTGGAAAACAGTGCTTGATCTCGCCCTGAACCACCCTAAGGATTACGCTCACCACCTGGAAGAGGCTCATCCTACCATCTCGGCCTTTGGTGGCGCGTTCCTCCTTATGCTTGCGTTTCACTTTTTCTTCAGCGATGAGCGCCACACCATGTGGATTAAACACATAGAAAAACATATGAAAAAACTTTCTCATTGGGCGTGGCCATCTGTGGTGACAACACTGATGCTTTTTGGTGTCTCCGCACTGCCTATTAACCCTCATGCCAAAACGACCTTCATGGCAGGTGGTTTTGGTACGCTGACATTCTTGCTCATACATGGCGCGATTCGTTGGATTGAAAAATATCAGGGCATTGATGCAAAACAGTCAGCCACAAAGCAGGTTGGATTGGCAGCGTTTATGAGCTTTATATATCTGGAAGTGCTGGACGCTAGCTTTAGCTTTGACGGTGTCATAGGGGCATTTGCGATTACGAGCAATGTGGTGCTTATAGCGGCGGGCCTAGGAATTGGGGCCATATGGGTACGATCTATGACGGTGTTTATGGTGCGTCGCGGTACACTAAAGAACTTCATTTATCTGGAACACGGGGCGCACTACACGGTATTTGTGCTGGCACTGATCATGCTCTTTAGCGCGCTTTTCCATATACCAGAACTCATACCGGGACTCGCTGGCATAGGTATCATTGGTGCATCCATCGCCGCATCTGTCCGCGTGCGCAAAAAACTAGAAACGGGTGAAGCGGTCAACAAGCCGGTACGAGTTCGCGGATAGCAACCGTGAGTGGAGCACGCCCATTTTACTTTGAAGTTACACAACGCCTAAAGGGTGGATTGGCGAGGAGCGGCGTAATCCATACTCCGCATGGGGATATTCGCACCCCGGCTTTCATAGTCGTGGGTACGAAGGCGAGCGTAAAGTCTATGACGCCAGAGCAGGTGAAGGGGACGGGCGCGCAAGCCATACTTGCCAATGCGTACCACTTGTATCTTCAGCCGGGGCCTGGGCTAATTGAAAAGGCCGGCGGCCTCGCAAAGTTTTCGCACTGGGATGGGCCAACCTTTACCGATAGTGGTGGGTTCCAGGTACTCTCGCTGGGCAGTGGCTTTAAGAAAACGCTTTCTATGGACGTGGAAGGGGTTTCGGCCGACGACGTTATTGCCCCACGCAAAGAACGCCAGGCATGGGTTGATAACGACGGCGCGACGTTTAAGTCATATCTCGATGGCAGCATGCACCGTTTTACGCCCGAGCATTCTATACAGATCCAGCACGGGATTGGTGCAGATATATGCTTTGCGTTTGACGAGCTGACATCACTTATGGATACGCGTGCCTACCAGGAGGAATCCATGCGCGTGCGCACCCAGCCGTGGGCAGAACGTAGCCTGCATGAAATGCAGCGTTTGCGAGCGGCGCACCCAGACCGGCCATATCAGGCAGTATTTGGCGTGCTGCAGGGGGCGAACTATGAAGATCTGCGGCGCGAAACGGCGCAGTGGATGGCCGAGCGTGATTTTGATGGCTATGGCATAGGCGGTGCTATAGAGAAGCAAAAGCTTGGTGAGATTGTGCAGTGGTGCAACGAAGTTCTGCCCGAAGACCGGCCAAAGCATATGCTGGGCATTAGCGAGCCAGACGATATGTTTGCAGCGGTGGAGCACGGGGTAGATACGTTTGACTGCGTGTCGCCGACTCGCGTGGGGCGCAACGGTGCGTTTTATACGTTTGAGGGGCGCAAGAATATACGGGGGGCAATGTATAAAGAAGATTTCACCCCATTGCTTGAGGACTGCCTCTGTTATACATGCCAGAATTTCACCCGGGCGTATATACAGCACTTGTTTCGTGCCAAAGAACTGCTCGCGAATACACTCATGTCGATTCATAACGAGCACTTCATTATTGGTCTGGTTGATGGCATGCGCGCAAGTATAGAAGACGGTACGTTCTTTGCGTTCCGCGATGCCTGGCTCGCCCGCTACTACACCCACAAAAAATAGCTGACATTTTTAGACCGTGAAAGCTCCGACCTTTCACGCTCCATGATACTCCTGCGTGTCCCGCAATCCTTGATCCCCGTCATCCTACGCAAACACCTTCACTGTCATCTCGACCGCAGTGGAGAGATCTCGTGTTTAGTCTCCGTCATCCC
>JAKPIL010000127.1 GCA_029549845.1 bacterium | reverse complement strand
TCGGCCGCTAGCTTGCGCAGGCTGCTCTGAGGACTGGCGACCAGCGCTTCGTACACGCGTTTGTCACGGGTTTCTAAGCCAATTTCTTCAAATCGAAATGAATCAGACATACTTACAGGTTAGCGTAAGTCGAATATTTTTGTAAAGGGCGTCAATATATCTTTGCCATTTTGCGTTGATAGTGACCGCACATATGATACGATTGAACTAGGAAAAAGCAATACTAGTATACTAATGCTCTTAAGTAAGGAGATACGTATGGGTTTCCATGATTCTGATACTCTCTTGCATGGTTGGGTGCCCACCGATGATGGTCCATCGTGCGTAGGTAGCCCAGAATCTGAAACATTCGGCAGAGATGTGGCCGATTCTGATTTTGGTCGCCCAGACGATCTCGTGGCTATTACCGCTAGAGTAATAGCCGCTCATCCACAGGATTATCGTTGGCATGGTACGACTAATCTTCGCGAGAGAACTTCCGTCTAGCCAGTGGCTACTGGTAGTTCGTTCCAGTTGCTGGTGTAGCGGGGGCTGAGCATGGCACTTTTGGGCCGCCAGGCGTCGCTGAGGAGCTCGGCGGCCGGGCGGATGGCGTGCGGGCCGTATTTGGCATTGGCGGCATCTACAGCGGCAATACAGCGCTGGCTTCGGCCGAGCTTGCCGAGGTCTACCGTGCCGAATACATCTGTTTGTATGACAGAGCTCGATACGAGGCCGTAGAGTGTTACCTCGGCCTTGTGGTAGCTGAGTTTGGGTTGCAGGCTGTGCTGTAGAGTGCGGATGAGCTGGCTGCAGATTTCACCAGTATCGGCGGTGGGTGTGTAGAAGCGAGCGCTGCTGTCTATGCAGGCGTAGCCAGGCTTTAGGCGGTTGGTACGGAGCGTGACGACGGCGTGGGTCGCCAGCTGGCCCTCGCGCCGGAGCTCACGGGCGGCTCGGTTCGCTAGGGCTGTCACGGCGGCCGTGACGACGCTGAGGTCGCTTGTATCTTTCCCAAATTGCCGTCCGCGCGATATCATCTGCTGAGGTTTTGTACGGGCCTGCAGTGGCAGGCAGCTGGTGCCGTTGAGCTCGTAGACCATGTGCTTTCCGTGAACGCCCATGAGCTGCCCTGCGCGCTGGGGGCGCAGCCTGGCGAGGTCAAGTGCGGTAAAAACGCCCTCGGCCCGGAGTTTGGGCGCGAGCCGCCAGCCGACGCCCCAGATGTCGGCCACGCTAACAGAGTCAAGAGTCATGAGATATGAGTCATGAGTGGAAGACATGTCGCCTCTGGCGACTTTTTTATAGCCGCTTTGCGGTGTAGCTTCCACTCTTGTCTCATGACTCTTGACTCTTGTGTCTAACACAAAAACACCACCGGTGTTTTTGTGGGTTTTGGCGTGGTGGTTTGCGAGTTTGCATAGTGTTTTGGTGGGGGCGATGCCGACGCTGACGGGGATGCCGATGTTTTGCAAAATGAGCGCCCGGAGTTTTGCGCCCCACGCCGTGTAGTCGGGGATATCCAACTGAGTCAGGTCAAGAAAAGCCTCGTCTATACTGTAGAGTTCAATGTGCGGCGTGATACTGGTGACTATGGTTGCAATACGCTCGCTTATGTCGCCGTATAGCTCGAAGTTGGCGCTGAAAACGACGAGACGGTTTCCCTGAGAGGCATGAGTCATGAGGCATGAGTCAAGAGTGAAAGCTACGCCGCTGGGCGCGACTTTTGTGGCGCCGTGAACTACCGTGAAGCGCTGGCGGAGTTTGAAGATGGGTTCGCCCATTTTTACCCCAAGGGCTTTGGCTTCGGCGCTGCGGGAAATAGCACAACCGTCATTGCTGCTAAGGACAATGACGGGGGTGTTTTCTAGGTCGGGGCGGAAGAGACGTTCACAGCTTACGAAGAAGTTGTTGCTATCTATGAGTGCGTACATACTGTAGGGTCTTTCGTAATGCAGGCGTGATATATGACAGTATCGACCGTATGGCCGCGTGGAAATCTACCTTCTACCATCCAACATCTACCATCCATTATCTACCATCCAGCTCGTGCACCACGGCCGTAATAACGCCCCAGAGGTTTTCAAGGCGGATTTCACCCCATTTCCCAATAACAAGCTCTCCCGTATCTGTTGAGGCAATGACGATTTTACCTGGAGTGGGTGTGCGAGCCCGGTCGACGATGGCGATACATCCATCATATATACCCAGCTGGTGCCAGCCGTGGCCACGTACGCGGAAGAAGTACGTGCTGGTGGGCGAACGGATGAGCAAGCGGTCGAGGCTCAGTGGCGTGCGGCCGCGTTCGGCGGCGGGGTTTGGGAAGCCTTTGTGCGTGGCTACAGCGGTGCCGGTGTTGAGCGCGGCTTCGCTGAGGATGGTTACGCTATCCATCGGGTTCGCCTCCGGCTCACAGAGTCAAGAGTCATGAGATAAGAGGTAAGAATTGCAATGATAGCGCTGTGCGCTGATTGAACAACCAGATTCTCACTTTCTCGGTGATGGCGAGAAATGAAAACATGTCCGTGCTCGTGGTCGTTTGAATCCGGAATGCGCAGCGTTACTGGATGTTTTGTGAGGTCAAACGGCGTGCGCAGCGCGACTCGGCGAGCGCCTGGGAAATAGCGCTGGATTTGCGCGAGGTCTTCGTGGAGGTACTGCCGGGTTTTCATAGTGTGGCCCCCTTTGTGCCGAGCAGCGTCCATAGGTTGCCGTCCTGGCGGAGGCGGTAGACTTCGCCCTCGGCCGTGCTCATGTCGAACAAGCGGATTGCTTCGGCGCCGCGCTGTACGAGATAGCGGAGGCCACTTAGAAACGTTACCGAGCCCCCTCCGTATTCAATTTCGCGTGGGAACGTGCGCAAGTCTGCCCCGCTGAAATATACGGCGTTTACATTAACTTCTTGATTGATACTGTGTGTCATGGTGACCCCCTAGAGATATGAATTGTGATAAAGATAAGAACGCAAAAACAGCCAGTGAGAGCACTAGCAACGGGTTTTTATGGGGAGGTGCCTGTCAGCGCGCGACCGTTTCAACGCGAGCTGGATATAAGGAACCTAACTGTTTGTGAAGGCGCACAGTGACCGAAGTGTGTTTGCCTGAAAATAAGTCTGTGGGGTAAATCTAGCCGGTAGCCAAAAGTCCTCACATGGCTGGACTACACACTATACGCTCGTGGTTATGCCGTGCATAGTGTAGTTTTGCCAACAAGATTTCAGGGTGCGCCGACGGACGCGAGAGTGTCGTTCCCCCTTGGAGCTGTCACATCAAGATTCGAGGCGGCCCAGGAACTCGACGAGCTGGTGGGGGGTAATCTCTGCCTTCACCAGGTAGCCATCGGCCTGGTGTTCTATGTCGGCGCGGACATCGTCGCGCTGTTCTAGGTTGGTCGTGATGATAATACGTGCGTGCATTTTGGGGGTTTCACGCGGGTCGCGCAGGGTGCGGAGTATTTCTATGCCGGTTATGCTGGGCACCATGAGGTCTAGCAGAATGATGTCATATACATCGGTTTGGGCGGCAGCAAGCCCCTTCTGGCCGTCGAGCTGTACGTCTACTTCATAGCCAGCGCGCGTGAGCGCTCTGGTGTAGAGCTCGCTAATGAAGTGCTCATCCTCTATGCAGAGAACTTTCTTGAGACGTGGCTGGGGGGTGGGGGTGGTTGGTTCCATGGTTTCCTTTATTCGCGGTACATTGAGTGGTTTTTGATCCAGCCATGAGCGCCGCGGCTAATACCATTAGTATCGCCCGTTTTGCCCTGCTCTGCAAGTTTGCTGTAAGGGAGGACGGTAAAGGTGAAGGTGCTGCCCTCGTTGACCTTGCTACTGACCGAGATTTGACCACCGTGCGCCAGGACGATGGCACGACTGAGGTATAGACCAAGACCAGTGCCGCCTATTTGGGCACGATTTCGGTGGTTGCGGTAGAACTTATCGAAAATGTGCGGCAATATGGTTGCGTCTATGCCAAGCCCAAAGTCTTTTATGCTCGTTTCGACCACGCCGTCTTTGTTGAGTACGGCATTGAGGTGTACTTCTTTGGTGCCCTTGGCGTATTTGATGGCATTGTCGAGCAGATTGGCGACTACCTCGTAGATGCTATAGCGGTCAACTCCTACGGTGGGGAGGTCGCGTGCAACGGTGGCTTTGATGGTAACGCCACGGACACCGGCGCGCAGACGTAGGTCGTTCACCACGGTGCGGAGGACGTCTTCCCACTTTTCTTCGTGCAGCTGCAGCGTGAGCTGGTTATCCTCTATCTTAGCGACGTTCAAGATGTTGTCGACAAAGGCGGCCAGCTGCTGCGCAGAGGCGTCCATTTTCTTCATGAAGTCCTTCAGCTCGCCGTTGAGATTGGGGCCGAGCTCTTCATCGAAGACCTCAATATACCCACGCAGGAGCGTAAGCGGTGTGCGCAGTTCGTGCACAGAGAGAGCCACGAAACTCATGGCTTGGTCGTCTTGACTGTAGACTTCAGTATGGTCGAACAGTACGAGCATGGTTTCGTAACCCATGGGGTTTGCTTTGTTGTAGTGGGCGGCAAGGTCAAACTGCCTGGTGTCCTTCTGACCAGGGAGACCTATGCGCACTCGCTCCCATTTACTCCGAGATGTCACGCTACTCACTCGTGCTTCTTTTAGCCAAGAAGCAAGTGTTTGGTCGTCTGAGAATGATAGGTCTAGCGCGGTGTAGACGTTTTTGCCCTCGAGCTCATCGAGCGGCACGGCAAAGTAGCTTACGGCGGCTTCGTTGACATATACGATGGTATCGCTCTTATCGAGCACCAAAAACGGTAGCGGAAGCGTGTTGGCGACAAAATTAGTGTGGATGTCTTGGATTTTTTTGGCGTTTGTGCGCTCTATGTCATCGACAACACTGGCCATTTGGTAGATGTGGTTGACGAGGTTTGACACCAGTTCTTGCCCCGCTCCGAGCGACTCCACCTTTGGTGCGGGCTGTGCCTCGCCGTGCGGTGCAATATGCTGGATAGCTTGCCATACCATGTGTATTGGTTCGGTAGCAGTGTGAGTAACGAGGCGAGCGAACAAGATGGTCCCGCACAGCGCCAAAACAGACATGGCAGCAAGCGTCTGCATCATATCGGTGCGGTTCGTGAGGTATAGTAGCCAACCGCTGCCAACGACAAAGACCTGCAACACAAGCATGAGAAGCATGGTCTTGGTATGTATTTGGCTGCGATATTTACTAAAGAAATCCATAGGGTTACTGGTACACGAGGCGGTCTGTTCCGCTCAGCGCGGTTATCCAGGTCTGTCCGGGGTTTAACGGCAGTGGCTTTCCAGAGGCATCTTTGAATAGTAGCGGAGTCTTTGTATCGTCTTTGCTCCACGTGCCAGTGGTGACGGTGCCGTCCTGGAATACAAATGCCTGGCCGCTGCCCGTTACTCCGTACTGCGAGTGTTTGTCGCTGGCGGTTCCGAAGCTTGTGATGATGGCAATGACGACCTTGGAGGTAATCTGCGCCTGGTTTCCTGCGCCGTCTACAACCATATGTGCTTCACCGCCCTGGCTGCGCTTGTACGCATTGCTGGCGGCGTCATAGTCAAAGTGTGCGTTATACGCGCCGCTCGAGATGTTGAAGTCTATGCTTGAAGCTGCAGTGCGGGCATCGGTGGGAGCGGCTGCCTTTTTGGTGGTAGTTTGCGTGGTGGTTGCGGCGGCGGGAGCCTTGTATGCCTGTTCTTTTTTGCGGGCAAACCCGGTGAAAGAGGCCGTGTTGTAGCCCTTGCTTGCTGCCAGCTCGGTTAGTTTGGGAATACTGGTGTAGAGGTTGTGTGGGGCGTAACGGCTCGGTATGCGCCAGAACGTGCCAGGTGTGTCATTGAGGTCTTTTGTGCCCCAGCTGCGGATGTCGGCGAGTGCCTCTGGACTCCCTCCGGCGTGGGCATAGGCGCAGTCAAACCCCATACACCACTGGAGATAATATGGTCGGGCACTGCGCACGGGGCCAATATAGTCAGGCTGGGTGTCTTGGTACAGTGTAAGGAACCGGGTTATACCACCTTCGGCGATAGCTTCAAACACCACACCAGCCTGGTCGATGCCACTTTGTGGCCGCGCATCTGGGTCATGGTTTTCGACCATGACACCAAAGACAGGGCGTTGGTTGACACTTGGGTCGACTTGCAAGCCGCTGAGTGTGCTCGCAACAGTGGTGATTTTGGGCTCGGGCTTAGCTGGGCGTTTCGTGACGGATACCCCGCCCTTTACGCTCGGTCGGGTGAGAAGATAGGCTGCCGTGCTCCCGCCACCGACGAGCAATAGACCTGCGACGGCAACGGCGATGGTCCATTTTCTGCTGAGTGTCCAGCGCGGCGAAAAGAATCTGGAAGCCGATTTCACCGCGGATGTGGTATTTACAGGGGTGACTTTAACCTCATTTGCATCCTCGACAATTTCATTTGGTGGGACAAATGCGGGTTCTTCAGGAGTGTCTTCGCTGGGGCCTTCTGTGGTTTGGCTTTGCCCCGCCCGGGCATCGTGCTCGGCAGCGAGCTCCTGGATAGACCGCTGCGGTGTTTTCTCTAGTGGTTCAATACGTCTTGGTTTTGGCCGCGAAACGTCGGGCCCACGAAAATCATCAATCATAAGCACTATTGTAGCAAACACTTGGTATTGTCGAAACAGTGTAAATCTGGTTCCATTAGGAGAGAGGAGATGTAAGATGCCACCGCGAGACATTCAACCTGGGCTCCCAAGACCGTATGTGTCCGCTGAAGTTACGCTTGGGGGTATCCGCGGTTTGCCGCCTGTTGTGAAACTTGGGTCGGCTGCAGTCGTTGCGTATTTGTTGTATAGGCAGCTACATTCCTCACAAGGAAGAGTTCCACCGGCGGAGTTGGAGGACGCTTTACGCCAGATCGATGACGGTGGTGGCGGCGTGAACAGTTCGCCGTTATCACAGATTGTTGCAGCACTACGCGGGGCAAACGTGTCAGGCATAAGTATGCATCTAAAAAGTACGCCTGAACCAGCTCTCACGCTTGGGCGTGCGCGTGGCTTGATATCTCCAGATGTGCTACCACGCCTACTGGAGGACTTTCCATCCATTGAACCAGCGGTTCGCTACGCACACAAGGTTGCCGCGATGGTAGGTGAATCGGTTCGCAGCCAGCCCCGGCAGACTATAGCCCAGGAAATCACACAGTTATTTTTAGATAAGCCAGATGTTGCTATTGGCTCGCGTCTTGACGGGCACATCCTGCATACAACGCGCAATAAGGTTACTGCAGCGGCAGCGCTTCGACGAGCTGTTCGTTGCCTAAGCGAGCGGGAGGATGTGGGTAGGCTATACAAGCTCCACAAAGAACAGGAAAAACCAGGCGACGAAACGGTCTTTCATGTTCTGCAAGAACCCGACGTACCGTTGCTAGTTGAGGGTGCAATGTACGATTTCCCCAATCTGGCTGGGGATAGAGTATCCTTATGTGTCGTTACAGAGGTGTTATCGTCGGATAAGCGCTAGACAGGCGCAGATAAGCGAGCAAGGGTGGTGTCTTTGCCTAGGAGGGCGAGGGTGGCCGGGAGTTCGGGGCTAAATGGTGCCCAGGTGGTGTATATGCGGATGAGGCTGAAGATGATGCCTGGTTTTTGGCCGGTTTGCTCTAGGAGTTCGTTCAGGGCGGTCTGAATGTGCTCGGCGTCCCACTGCTCTACCCCGGCAAGCTTGCCACGGGCGGCAGCGACGAGCTGGTCGATTTCACTTGGCTCCAGTTTTTTGAGCTGCTTGTTATCTGTTATGAGCGAACGGTCTTCACCCGGTTCGGCAAAAAAGTAGCTGGTGAGTGCGGGCAAATCTGCGAGGGTTTTGAGGCGCTCCTGGGCGAGGGCGAGGACCTGCCGCTTGTACTCCTCTGAGGCGTTTTGCGCGGTTTCTGGCCAGAAAGCTTCGACACGGGTGTATAAATCGTCGAGCGACAGCTGGCGGATAAACTGGCCGTTGACCCACAGGAGGCGCTTTTCATCGAAGCGGGCGCCGCTGCGCTGTACTTTTGTGAGACTGAACTTCTCTACGAGTTCGCCGCGCGTAAAGACTTCTTGCTCGGTGCCATCATTCCACCCCATGGTGGCAATAAAGCTCATCATGGCTTCACCGAGGTAGCCACCGCGTATGTAGTCAAGGACGTCTTTGGCGCCGTCGCGTTTGCCGAGTTTCTTATTCCCCTGTTCGTTCATGATGTGCGGCAGGTGCGCGAACACTGGAAGAAGGGCTTGTCCTTCCGTTTGCGGTGCGTCGGATGGGGTATGCTGCATGTCGTAGCCGAGGGCTTCGTACAGGTTGAGGTAGTTTGGCATGCTGCTCACAAACTCTTGGCCACGCATGATGTGTGTGATGCGCATGTCGCGGTCGTCGATGATGTGAGCGAAGTTGTACGTGGGGTAGCCATCGCTCTTGATGAGGATGAAATCGTCTATGACCTCTGGGCCGGTCGATATATCGCCCATGACTGCGTCGTGCCAGGTGTAGGGTTTGGGATCGCTTTTGAAGCGGAGGGGGGTAGTGCCATCCCACGCTGGTGGGTTCTGGGGCCGGTTGTTTCGGTAGAGGAATGGTTTTTTGGCGGCCTGAGCGGCTTCGCGGAACTCCTGGACCTGCTCTGGTGTGTAGGGGTCAGCGTATGCCCTGCCTTGGTCTATGAGTGCCTGAGCGGCTTCGCGGTACCGTTCGAGGCGCTGGCTCTGAATATACGGTGCGTAGGGGCCGCCGATGTCGGGGCCTTCATCGTACTCGATGCCTATAGCCCTGAGGCTTGCGATAAGGTGTTCGGCGCTCCCGGCAACCTCGCGTTTTTTGTCAGTGTCTTCAAACCGGAGTATAAACTCGCCGCTGGCTTGCCGCGCGACCAAGTATGCAAATAGTGCTGTGCGTATGCCGCCGACATGCAAGTAGCCTGTCGGTGATGGTGCGAATCTTGTACGAATGTTCATAAGAGGTAGTATACCGGACTTACGCAAAACTCCCACTACCCCAGACCCATCATCAGTGGTTCATAAGCCAGTTTTCTCTCGTCAAAGTAGCTACGGCTACTTTTCCTCCAGATAAACTGTCTTCTGAGCCACCGGTAGATGACTCTGGAGGCAGCGCGATTTTGCGTAAGTCCAGTATACAGAGTCATTGGCCAAGAGTTAACCTGGGTTTTCGCCGTTGTACGTGCGCGGGGTGATCTGCGGGTAGGACGGTATGTTTACGTGTTTCTGACGAGAGCGGCGAACTGAGCGTCTGAGAGGGGTTGGTCGCCGTGTATTTGGTACCAAATGCCGTTTGAGACCCAGGTGGCATGACGGTCATTGAACTTATAGACCGTCTGGTCACCGACTTGAAGCTCGGTGTAGTTTGGAAGGCCATTGGCAGCAACTGAAGACACGCTGCCTATCATCTGCTCCCCTGTCCAGTTGGTGGTTTGCTCGACGAGCTGATAGCGCGCGAGGTCGTTCTTGAACCCGTAGACAAGCTTGATGCCGTTATTTGATACGCCTTCATACGTAAACCCGGCCGAGGCAAAATCTGGCACGCGAGTAGATACTCCTGCTACGCTGCTGGCGACTTTTATTTGCAGGGTTGGTGTGTTCTGGTACGTCATGAAGCCGCCAAGCAGCATGAGGGCAAAAACACCGGTGGTCATACCGAGTGCGTGACGACGAGCCTTTTTCTTGAAATGAACCTTTCGCTCGGCGATGTCGACATAATGCGTGGCGTTTGCGATGGCGTTTTCAAACATATCGGCTGAGTTGCTATGGTGTGCGATGGGCGGCTCTGCCTGGGGTGCAACTGGCGCTACGGGCGCATGACGGACAGGTACGGGTGCAAATGTCACCGGTACGGCTGCCGGAGCATGAAAACGACTCACCTGAGCGTGCTTTTCGGCTGCTTCTGCTCGGTGTAGGCGTGTGGCATCGACGTGGATGGCGGTGTGCTTGACGGGGATACTCTGGGCGGCTGTGTGCGCAACGGTGCCCTGGACATGCAACTGCTTTTTGAGGCCAGAGGCTGGCTGTTTGACGGTACGGCGCACGAGCGTTTTGGCATGCTGTGGGGCATGACGTGCGGCGTGGTTTATCTGGCGGGAGCTTGGCGCGCTTTTGCGCGGGGCAGAAACTGGTTTAGCGGCAGCGTTTGTAAGGTTTTTTTGGGGGGCCGCAAACCCGTCTATGCGCCGGCTCACGGCGATATTGACTGGTTTGCTCTTTGATTGTTGTGTCTTTTTTTCCATCTCAATCACTTTAATTATTATGTTGTCACCCAACGTTCTACGGGTATCATACCGCTTTTGCTCCTGAAAACGCAAGCGGTTTCTGAGAGCTTAACAATGGTGGTATGGGTTCTTACGGGTGCGTTGCAAACTTTCCCGTACTGGGTTGTCCGAGGTATACTAATAGGCACATGGATTTCCTTGACCCTAAGAAAGAACGGCTGAACCGGATTGTACTATATGTTAGCTATGCATTGGTGGCGCTCGCGATTGCCACGGCAAGCGTGGTACTGCTATCGGTGACAGATGGCTACTGCGTGGATGACACGGGTGAGGTCGATAAATGTGGCTTTGTGTTTGTGTCGACGCAGCCGAGCGGTGCAACGATTACCGTTGACGGAAAGGCTCGGAAGCAGCAGACAAACACAAAACTGAACTTTCGCAGTGGGACATACGCTATCCGGTTGGGTCGTGAAGGGTACCGTGACTGGGAGCGCCAGGTAACGGTGCTTGGCGGCGATGTGCAGCGGTTTGATTACCCTTTCTTGTTCCCGAAAACGCTTACCCAATCGTCGCTCGCAACATTTAACAGCGCAACCACGCTTGGATATGTGACGCAGAGTCCTGACAGACGATGGGTACTGGTGTCTGAGGGCGCCCTACCTGAAAAAGTCCATGTGTATGACCTGGGGAACTCGCTAAAGCCGGTTGCGACCAATATAACCATACCGAGTGGTATTGTCAGTGCAAGCGAGGCGGCGCATACGTGGAGTGCCTTAGAGTGGGCCGATGACAACCATAGCGTACTATTGCAACACGGTTTTACGACTAGCGGTGCGGTCTCCCAGGAGTACATTCTCCTAAACCGACAAACAGTGGCTAGTAGTCGAAACTTAACACGTGACCTGAGCCTTACGCCTACCGACCGACTGAGCTTATTCGACAAGAAGTTTAACCAATACTACGCCTATAATACCGATACAAAGGTGCTGCGCACGCAGAGCCTTGGGGGTGATCCGCCGCTGGTGTTGCAGCTTGAGCAAGTGCTGGCGTACAAGACGTATGCCGATGACACCATTCTGTACGCTACAACGACGCCACCGAGTGGCAAAATTGTTGCCGGTCAAGTTAGCATTGTGCTGCAACAGGGGAATCAAACAAGGGTGATTCGGCAGCTTTCGGCTCCGGCACAAACGTACGTGCTCGACGTAGCGCGCTACGCTCGAGATTGGTATGTCGTTGTTGGGGCCGATACCCAAAAAGGAGTGTATGTCTACAAGAACCCGCTTCAGCAACCGCTCGCGACTGCTACTGCGCTACCAGTGCCGACTCGTTTCTTGAAGCTCAGTCAGCCTAACTACGCGGCGTTTTCGGCGACGAGCCAGTATATAGCCGTAGAGAATGGACAGAATTTTGCTGTGTATGATGTAGAACGCAATCAGGGCTACAGCTTCGTTGCCCCAGAGCCGCTCGACCAGCCACAAGTGCATGCGCGGTGGATGGACGGAGACAGGTTGCTGTACGTGAGCGGTGGTAAGCTTGTTGTGTTTGACTATGATGGCCTCAACCGCCAGTCGCTTCAGTCAGCACTGCCCGCGTGGCCGGTTGCTTTCTCGCCCGATTTTAGGTCTATGCTCACCGTACAGCCTACAAGCTCCGGCATGAGTATTGCCAATGTTTCCCTGCGCGCACAGTAACGTGCTGGGCTAGAAGTAGCGCTGCCAACATGTATAGCCCTAGCCGTGGTATGTGCCGGGCTGTCTAGCGCCAGAACTGTATATTGCGCCACATGCGCGTCCACAATGTAGGTCCGTTGCTCGTAATCTTTTGTGGCTCGGGCACGCTGACATTTGTGGGTGCGGTGTTTTGGCTTGGGCTTGGGCTGATTTGCTTACCCCACACGACAAGACGGTTTGTGCTAAAGCCCGGCGGGTCGCACGTGATGAGCACTGCTGTCGCCTGCTCGCCTTTGGTGTCGGTGAGGACGCTGATTTGCGTGGGGGGAACAATTTCGCGCGCAAACACCTGGTAGCCATACGTCTTCCCCTGGTACGTAATGTAGAAGATGTCACCAGTTGTGAGCTCGCGGAGACGCACGAATGCAAACTTGTACTTGCCGCTATTGAAGATGTTCTGGCTGGAGTGGCCAAACAGTGCGGCATTGCCGTTTTGCCCAGGCAAGGCCGTACTAGCATAATGAACAACACCGTTATTGAGCGAATTTTCAACAGCTGCTTCGTCGGTGGTGTTAAGGGTAAAATCTACGGGTATTTGGATGCCGATTTTGGGGACAATGACAGTAGGGTTGGCAGCCTGTTCACTGGTAATGTCGGTCATGATGACCGGTATGTCTTTGGCATTTGCGCTCGGTGTGATGAACGGTGTGATGATGAATTCATTGAAGAAACTAAAGAGCAGTATGAGCAGAACAATACTGCCCATTCCAAGACCAAACAAGAGTGATTGCATGTGGTGGCGGGCTTGAAGCTTGCCACCTGCGCTTACTTTGTGCTGGATGCGATGCTTGATGGCCACGACTTTGGCGGCCTTTTCTGAGGTGGCTAGGCGACGACCTAGTTTGCTGTCTCGCACGCGTGCGGCGGTCTTTGAAGGTGCACGTTTTTTGTGGTGAGGAGTCTGTGTGGCGTGCGGCTGGGTGGCTTGTGGCCGACTGTGATCGCTGATGGTGACTCCGGTGGCTGTAGTCGTCTGATGGGTCTGCTGTATGACCTGAGGAAGCGGCTGACTGGCGGCTGGATGTGGCTCGTCTACCCGGCTTCGTGACGCGACCGCCTGCTGTTTCTGAAACATTTTTTGGTACGGTGTGTGCTTGTTTGCGGCATAGAACTCTTCCCAGACTTCACGCTTGTCGGCATCGGGCAGTCCTGTGTAGTAGCGGTGCCAGGCGACTTGTATTTCGGCAATATCTTTCCCGGACTGCGAAAGTTCTTGCATGAACTTCTGGTGCTTGCTTGGTGCCTTTTCATGCTCCACTTCGGCTAACTCTGCGCTGGCAGATGGTTCTTCGCCGTAAATCTTGCTTACTTTAGCCCGAATAAGCCGCACGGCAGCATCGTCGGCCGGCTCTGGGCGGACAGGGTTGTTCGTAAAAAGTGGATTTGTGCTCATACTGGTTACTACGCCAGAGGGCGCAGCCCACTCGCGTTTCATGTACAAGTATAGTACAATACACCCCTGATAGCTATGACAAAGCTCATGCTTATCCGGGCGAGTGGCGGAATTGGTAGACGCGCTAGACTCAAAATCTTGTATTCGTAAGAATGTGAGGGTTCAAGTCCCTCCTCGCCCACCAATGTATGGCAGTCACCGACAGGTGGCTGTTTTACATTGGTCCTGAGTATGGGACTTGAACGCCAGTGCCAGTGGCACTGGCCGGACCCAAAGCCCATAAGTTGCCAGCGGCAAGTTTCGGGGCGCAGCAACGCTGCGAGGCAAGTCCCTCCTTGCCCACCAGATTGACTTTCTATATTATATATGTTATATTAAAGATTAATGAGCATAGGTTTAGAGCTCCATAACGCATCATACTCATACGAGAATGTTCCCGGTGGACGTGATATTGTTTTTCATGACCCCTTCCTTGGTGTGGCACTTAATGTACATAGCGTACCTCCAAGTATTGCAAGACAACCTCATCTGCTTAACGGCATAAATCACTTGTCTCAAATCGGTCAAGAGAATGGCCACACTATAACTCTTGCTGGAGCAAGTCACTCCGCTGGCTCAGAGTTCGACATGGCAGAACTGATAGGCCTCGTAGAGGGTCACGATGCCATTTTTCTTGAGAGTATCGGACACACAGACTATCATCGTAAAATCGTAAAAGAAGTGGGCGAAGGAAGAAGCGAACTTCCCGACGACTTTCTTGCCGATAGATATAAAACTATGCAACTTGCAGCCATCAGTCGTCGTCGAAAATTTGTTGCCTATGGGGATATTCCGGGCGATGGCACAGCTTACGAGTCAGCCCTTATCCAATGGGGAAGTCTCGCGAGGCCACTTACCGAACGGGCACGAGTCGAACGTGACGCCGAGATGAAAGAAGACCTTTATCGTGCTGCCCTTATTAATATTGCCGGCAGTACTATATTTCGTGAATGGCAGATGCTTGGCGCTATCGGCAACAACATAAAAATTGCACAGAAAAAAGGGCTTGCAATTGATAAATCTCTCATTCTTATTGGTACCGAACATACGCGCACGCTACCAAAGAAGCTCGGCCTAATAGGGGTAGCAAGTTCGATTACCGAGCTAACCATGCATAACCAAGGAACAAGTCTGACAATAGCCTGCGAAGAGTTCGATTTCACAACTGCAGTGCGGGACTATAGGGCAAGACTCAGGTAAGCCCTTGCTTTACGTACAGCAGTCAAATACTTGGTTATTTCTCAACCCCTACCACTCAACACCCATCTCGAGACTCTCCTGATATGCAATCACTATCTTATTCATAGCCTCAGTCCAGCTCTAATTGAGTTCCATTTTGAGTCTACCCAGCCCACCACAAATCCTCGATACTCGCTTGACAGCGCCGATTCACTTTATGTATTTGCGGCCAGGCTGAGACTTGAACGGGTTTGCTGCAGCTGCATTCACTTGCTGGTGCCTGTGCTGAGCTATGCGGCCATGAGACAGGCGTCGGCGACTTTTTGGAGGGTAGATGGCCCATGGGCTTGAAGCTTGTGACGAAGGCTATGGATTTTTCCCTCCAAAGCATCTCGTTCAGCGTGAGATACTCGGGTACCGGGGAGTAACCGGCGGGTAAAGTCAATAAAATGTTCCTCAGGTATATGGCCTATGCCGTGTGGATTAACGTGTACAACCACAATATCTGGGTGATAGTCCTTGTGGTCACCCGCATGCTTTATCTGAACACGGTAAAGGCCTTCAGGGACTGTTGATCGTCCAGTAGAGCATACAAGTGCATCCCAACAGAGTCTCCGTTTCGCATATCGAAAGCCAGCATCTTCACGACCGAGAGAAGTATATACTGCAGTATCGCTGCTGTTCATTGCAAGACCAAAGAATATTTCAGAGCAGAGCCCAAGGACGAACTGTTTGTCTGTGTGGAACTTGTCCTCGCACTTGTCGAGGACCCGTCTAGCCCTCGTATACATCAGCTTCGTTGAGTGTTGCATATCTGCTCCTATTCCAAAGATGATTGGCGCAAAGACCTCGCCAACGGTTGTATGTATGTCTTGTAGCCTGATGCCATGTGCCATCAGCTGCTCGTCACTTGCCACACGACGGATTCGAAATGCTTCTCGTTCCTCTGGACTTACCTGTGGGTGAAAGGCTAGTTCTCTTTCTATTTCTGTGCGCCGTACAAGTTCTTTTAGGGAAGGATTGGTTGGTATTTGCGATAAATAGCTCTGAAGCGTTCGTGGGGTTAGGATTTCAAGTGACGGAGACGCAGGGTATGTGTGTATATGCGTCACTTCTTGCATATGCTGAATATACCGCTATTGCTACGTTATGTAATGTGATTTATAACACACTTGTGGTTATGGCCTCAAACGGCTTGGTGGGGTTCTGGAGCCACCAGGTGGCGGCGCTACCGGCAGCACTGACGCGCCAAATGGGTTTTTCACCTGGGATGGCTGCTGTGCCGATGGTGCCTTTCACCGCAATGACGTATTGGTCATGGTGCCGTGTGAGAATGTATAGGTGCGGGTATGCCATGGTAAAGTCGTGCAGGAGCTCCACGAGCTGCATAATACCAAGATCGCTTGTGAAGGCATATGAAAGGTGCAGCGACTTCCCGAGCTTTTGGAGCTGGCCGAGGCTAATGACAAGGACAGTCCTTGTCAAGTGGGGTCGGGCTTGGAGAGATGTGGGCTGCGCACAGAAAAAGTCGGCGGTGTCTTTTGTGATGGTAAGCTGGCCGGTGTATTTGCCTACGAAGTTTTCGAGCATGGCGTGAGTTTCGCTATTACGGCCAAGATCGCCCGCCAGTAACACACCGTCAGCCCACTGGGAGGCGGTAAGTAGCTCGGCAAGGGCGCGCGTGGCAAAGCCGCCGCTAGGGTTGCTGGGTGCGAACTCTGCCGCCGGAAACAGCCTGCTCACTGTTTTTTCTAGGACATCCGGCAGGAGTACCCGCACTGTCCCTACCCCGGCCTGCTCGGCCGCGGCGTAGGCTTCGGCTGCGGCCGCAAAACTCTGGGCATGGCCGCCGACTACCAGCAGCTTCCCTGCCGAACTCTTCATTTCTGGCCGCGCCCACAGCAGATCCGGAAATAACGGCTTATCACCTTGCTTATGCCAATACTGCTGCGAATGATTTAAGAAGTCAGAGCCTTTCATGAATCATTCTCGACGCCCCATGTGTCATTCTTTAGCATCAGTTCGTACACGACGTTTTTGCGTTCGACGACTATGGGCCAGCGGTGGGCGCGGGCTGTGGCGTATAGCTTTTGGTCTGGATTGAAGGCTATGGGGTACGTGACTACCTGGAGCATGGGTGCATCGGTGCTACTATCGCCCACAGCATAGCTGTCTTTGTAGGTGGCGTTGTACTGTGCGACGAGGGTGTCGAGTGCGGCCTTTTTATCGAATATGGGGGTGTCGACGTGGCCGGTATAGGCGCCGTCTTTGACCTCCATCGTGGCACCGATGGCAGCATCGAACCCATGGTGTAGCGCTACTTTCTCGACAATTTCGTGCTGTGAGCCAGAAATTGCAAAAAGCAGGTACCCCTGCTCCTTCAGCGAGCGTACAAGGTCACGAGTGTAGGTGAAGGTCTGGTCTTTGAACTCTTCGTATACGTCGTCGACAATGGCGGCGTAGTCGGCTGGGTCAATACTGGTGAGGGCTTGCAAATAGGCCTCAACGAGCACCGTTTCGTAGGCCGTAAAGCCTTCGTTGGTGTTGCGGTTTTTCCATTCCATGCGTGCCGTGTGGATCCGGTCGTGCGTGCGGCGCAGTATGTGCCCGCGTTTGCCCAGAGCGTGAACGATGGCGTGAAACAGTTGCCACCGAATGAGCGTGCCATCTATGTCGAATACCGCAAATTTTTTCTGCGAAGCCATAGTCACGTTATACAGTACTACGCTGTGCTGAGCAACAACCAACTATCAACGGTCAACGTACAACAAACTACCAACATGCAACAATTAACGTTGAAAGTCGGTTGTTAACCCAGGAGCTCTTTTACTTTTTTCAAGCATTCTTCGGCCAGAGCGCGAGCCTCGGCTTGCCCGCTGGGTTTTTCACCGCGGATGGCAGAATCTACAGAGGTGACCGCCACCTGGACGTTATCTACAGGGTTCACGACCCACGTATGGTCTGGCGCGGTCTGGGCAAGCGACCACGCGAGGCTATCCGCAGCTTCTTGCAGCCTGGCTTGACGCTGCGGGTGCTCTAGCGGGAAGCGGGCTTCTATGCGCTGTATCCATGCATCTGCGTCGGTAACGACCGAAAATACACGCAGTTCTTTGAACCCAAGCTGGCGGAATCCGTCTATGGAGCTGCTAAAAATATCGCCAAGATTGTGCGGGTGCGGGTAGTCGCCTATCTCGCTGCCGTACATGGTCAGCGTGTAGGGGTTGATATTGTGCTGCAGGTTTTCGTGCTGTGCGATGCGGTTGAGCACTGGGGCTAGGCCTTCGTCGCTGTGTTCGTAGTAATAGTAGCGCTTGGGGTCGTCATCTGGCCGCGGCGGTCGGGTGGTAAAGTTACGCGTTTTACCATAGGTGTTTGGGTCAAATGCGACGAGGGCATCCATGAGCGTTGTTTTGCCCATGCAGGTTGCGCCCACAAAACACACAAATGAGATACTTTGGAGCTTTTCCAGCATGGCGGGTATGGGCTTATACGTTGGCTGTTCGGAAAGCAAGCGCCGGAGCGTCGCTTCGGTTTTTGGGGAAATCATACTCTCAGTGTACCCTTGCGCCCCTGTTTTCTACAACCTCGTTTTAGATTGTCCGGCCGTACAATCTAAAATGGAACACGGCTGGTCGGTTTAGGCGAGTTGCTACATTCGCATTTCTTTGAAGGCTGCGTAGAGGATTTGCAGCATAGCTTGGTAGTTTGCGATGTTGGTCTCGCGCTCGTCGCTGTAGAAATAGACTACATTATCAACGACTTCAAGGTTCACCTCGAACGGCGCTGCTGCAAGCTGCTCCATGAAAGTCGGGTTGAGGAGCTCAAAACTAGTGGCTTGCTCGGCGCTGGCTGCATAGACCTCATATTTGCCATTGAACTCTATCCATTCGGTTGAAACCTTTTCGAGACCTCTTATGCCAAAGAGGTTGAGCTTCTTTTTTTGCCGCACGATTATCTGGCCATAGGTTTTGCCCGGCAGGTTCATCTGAGCAATGATATAGGTTTTGAGTTCGCGGGTAGTGGGAATGTAGCTATATATTTGTACCAAAATCTGATTGTTGTACAGGCCTATGACGTGGTTGTTTATATCTGATGTACCGAATTTGGCCTTGCCAAAAAACTGACCACTAGCTGGAATTAGTAGCCAACCCATGTCGGCACTGTAAAAATAGCCGTTTGTCCGCGCAAACTGTTCAATCTCTGGGAGGCGTACGTATGCAGGTGTAATACTAGCCTGCTGTATGCCGGCCAGTAGCCAAGTGGTTTCGCTTCTTACAAACTGCCAATATTCGGTGAAGGTGCTCTGGTCGGTAAAGAGTATGGCATTTGAGCGCGTGTCGAGCAGCTGATCAGTGGCGTCGGCGATGAATGTCACAGTAAAACTATCTTTTGAGTTGTCGAGAGCATCCTGGGCATCAGTGATGACGGCCTGTTTAACCTGGACATTTGTCATGATGTTTTTGCGGGATAACAGCTGCAATGCATAAAGCAGTAGTGCGGAGTGGTGCTGGTATGCAGGCGTAAGGTAGTCTTCCGTAGCCTTGGCGTCGAGGTTCGACCAGTCCGTCTGGTAGCGCATAAAAGTAGCGGTGGCGTATTCGGTGAGCTTGGTTTCGTCCCAGGCGCTGTCTGCCTGAGCGGCGGCGGTGAGCCGGCCTTTCACGAGCTTGCTTTGTTTTGCCTTTCCGATCCAATTATATAGCCCTGCCGCCATGCCACTGAGTGCCCCAAGAGCGACGAGTATACCAATGAAATGCGACCCAGCTATGACCAAAATGGAGTATGCGATTGCCGCACACCAGCCGACGACTTGCTGCAAAACGCTTGCGACTGGATTTTTCCCGAACTTCCTCAGGAATGCACCGAGCCAGTGCATAGGTACGTATCCAACTAGAAATATTATGGCTCCACCGTCTCCGCCCCCACTACCTCCAGAACCGCCTCCGCCGCCGCGGGCGAAGTCAGTTGGAATCAGAAGATCGAAAAGCGTTAACATAGTGGCGTAGTGCCGGCTAGAATTGAACGTCTACTGGTTTTTGAAGTGTGGCCGCCTCGGCCGCATCGACTTCAAAAAACTCTTTGTCCTGAGAGAACCCAAACATGCCGGCGATGAGGTTTGTTGGGAACATTTTGCGCTTGGCGTTGAATGCGCTGACGGCGCTGTTGTAGAACCGGCGGCTGGCCGATATTTTATCTTCGGTGTCCGTCACCTGAGTCTGGAGGTCGAGGAAATTTTGTGAAGCTTTCAGGTCTGGGTATGCCTCGGCGACGGCGAAGAGACTCTTGAGTGCTCGCTGCATGTCCCCTTCTGCTTTGGCGGCGGCTTGTGGCCCGGCGTCAGCAGCGGTAACGGTGGCTGCTCGTGCGGCTGTAACTGCCTCAAAAACGCCCTTTTCGTGAGCGGCATAGCCCTTCACGGTGTTGACAAGGTTGGGGATGAGGTCTGCGCGACGCTTTAGCTGGACGGTTATGTCACTCCAGGCTTCTTTGGCCTTCACGTCTAAACGAACAAGGCTGTTATATATGCTTGCGAATACTGCTCCAAGCAAGACGATGACCCCGATAGTGATAAATACGATAGGCATAAAATACTCCTTTAGCTGTGGTTATTTGTATAGCTAGTACTATAGTGCATTGTACCGCACTATGCCACCCGAGCTGCGTTTGTTCCTGTTTGTATACCGGTCGACTCAAGTAGAGGCCCGCTTTTTATAAGCGCTACTTCCCGGTGGTGAGCTGCCGGTAAATGAGGCGCTTGACGGCGACGTTTTCGTGTTCATTCTTGTGGCCGCTCACCGTCCAGGTGAGATGCGCGTGTGGTGCTTTTTGACTGAGCTCGTAGGCGGCTTTGGGTGGGCAAACAAAATCATACCTGCCCTGCACGATGTAGAGCGGCATTTTGAGTTTGTGGGCGTTTTTCAGAATAAACCGGTCTGGTAAGAAGAAGCGTTTTGCGAGGTATCGCATCTCGGTCTGCATGCCGCTTGGGTCAAAGATGCTACGAGCTTCGGGCATGTACTGGTCGTTGAGGCTCACGACAGCACCTTCGAGTTGCCCGTAGGTATACGCAGAAGATGCTGCGGCGGCCTCGTCTGAACCGAGTACCCGTGCCTGATGATACGCGCTTGGGTTATTGTGGTGAGATTTTGGCGTGGCGGCCAGATACTGCTCCCAGACGTCGGGAAAGTGCGCCTGGAACATGCCGGCGTCGAGCCAGTCTATTTCTTCCTGGGAGCCGGTAAGTACTCCGCCTATAACCAGTGCTTTCACGCGGCTCGGTTCGCAGAGTGCATAGTAGAGCGCGAGGCACGAGCCCCATGACTCACCAGTGAGAATAAACTTGTCTATCTTGAGGTAGTCGGCTATTTTCGTGATGTCGGCGGCGAGTTCCTGGGTGTTGTTGTGGTGCCAGCGGCCAAGTGGCGTGCTTTTGCCACCGCCACGCTGGTCAAAGAAGACGACTCGCTGCGACGTCGGGTCAAAGCTAATACGGTGTTTGTCGCGGCTGCTACTCCCCGGGCCGCCGTGGAGGAATATAATGGGGTGTTTGGCCTTTTTATTGCCCCAATCCTGGATGTACAGGGTGTGGCCATGGCCTACGTCGAGCATGTGCTCGGCTATGGTGTGTTCGTCTGGGTTCATGCACAAAGTATACCATTTAGCAGACGTAACAGGTAACAGATGGCAGAGATGTGGCAGATTTCAGGTAGTAGTCGGCGGGTCTGTTTTCTGTTTGTCTGTTCCCTGCTGCGTCTTATTTTTGGGTTTCCAATCGCCGCCGTTCACACGGTTTTTGGGCGAGCCGGCATGCCAGTGGTCTGGGTCGGTGTTTTGAATTTCGTCCCACATGGCGCGGGCGGTTTTGGTGTACAGTTTGGTGTCGGCCACAAGGAGGCGGTTGGCTTGCCAGGTTTTACGCAGCGCATTGCCCTGCATGGCCTGTTCGCACAGCTCCATATCTACGTCCAGATTATCGGCATCTTTAACGATCTTGGCTTCCAGACACTCACGCTCTTCGTACTCTGCCAGTAGGGCTACGAACTCTTCGCCGATGCTTGTGCCTTCCATCATGTCTTTGGCTGCGCCGGCTTCGTCACGCGTAACGTACTGGCGTGAGAGGTAATCGGCGTCGCCCGTGCGGCTTTCTGCTATGTCGTGTACGAGTGCCATCTTAACTATTTTGCCAGTGTCTACGGGCACGCCTTCGCGGGCGGCTATGACCAGTGCAATCCACGCGACCCGAAAATGGTGGTCGGCTAGGTTGGCAAAGTTTTGGCTATGAAACCGCCGCCATTGTCGGTCTATAAGGCGAATAGCGCCTAGCTCATACAAAAAATCCACGTCTCTGTTCATGCTAACAGTGTACCACTTCATTGATCGTTGAGCATTGAACATTGAACATTGATCGTTGGGCCAAGCTATTCAGTTGACGAGTGGTATGCAGTATGTACGCAAATGATACCTGATCAACGCTCAACTAAGGTTCAATGTTCAAGGTATCAAAGCTCAATGCTTGTTGGGCAGTGGTCGGAACCCATCACCTCTGGGTGGATCTGTGGGTTTTTCACACGCTGCGCGATACCATGACTTGCCAGCCAGTAGTCTATGCGCCAACCGACATTGCGGGCGCGGGCATTTGCCCAGTGGGTCCACCAGGTGTATTTTTCAGGAGTATCTGGGTGTGCAGCGCGGAAGGTATCCACAAAACCAGCCGTCAGATAGTCTTGAAAACGCTCGCGTTCTTCGTCGGTGTAGCCGTGCTTGCCCACATTTGCCTTTGGATTCGCGAGGTCTATTGGCTCATGCGCCACATTCATATCTCCGCAGTACACCACCGGCTTCGGCTGACAAGGACTGTCCTTGTCAAGGGTGCCGGCTTCTAGCTGTTTGAGGTAGGCTAGGCAGGCGCGGTCCCAGTGTTCGTAGCGGAGTTTTAGTCGCGAAAGGTCGCCTTTGCTGTTGGGCGTGTAGCACGTGACCACCCAAAACTCTGGGAACTCGGCCGCAATGATGCGCCCCTCGGCATTTGGGTCGCCGTAGGTATCGCCCGTCACGCCGTATTGTTCGATAATTTCACTTGGGAAGCCATCTATGTATCTGATGGGTTTCACCTTGGAAAAAATGGCAGTGCCACTATACCCTTTTTTGGCGGCGCTAAAAAAGTGTTCGTCGTATTGGGGCAGATCTAGCTCTACCTGGTCGCGACTTGCCTTTGTTTCTTGCAGGCACAATACGTCGGGGTCGTGCTCGGTGATGAATTTCTGAAAATCTCCTTTGTTCAGAACCGCCCGAATCCCATTCACATTCCAACTGTATAACTTCATGCTGTGTAGTATACGGCAAACTATGTGCGATTTACCCGTTTTACGAATGCGGTGAATTTGTTTTGCTGTATGATGGCCGTGAATGGTTTGTTGGAACCCGGAAACCGGGCACGGAGCAAGGCCATTTCCTGTTTGTGTAGGCGGCGTTCTTCCTCTAGGGCGGCTTCGGCGCGGTATTGGCTGAGTTTGGCAACTACATTGGCGGTGAGCAGCACAATAAAAATGTGGGAGCTGATGATAACGTACATGCCAAACAGGCGGCCGTAGCCGGTAAGCGGGTAGAGATCGCCGTATCCCACGGTGAACCAGGTGACGGTGCACCACCAGAGTGCGTCGCCGATGGGTTTGTTTTCGAACACCATAAAAAGCAGCGTACAAATGATGAAGTTAAAAATATACAGTGCAAAAATAAGTTTGGTGTGGCTGGCCAGCCGTAGCAGCCGAATGGTTTTATCGGGAGTCCTATGAATCACCATCTACTATATAAGTATACGCCAGGATGCAAGAGGGCGCACCAGTGCAGAAACAGATGTGGCCTATGGCGTAACGGCGCTGGCGGCGGTATATGCTTGACTCCTGTCTCTCAGAAAAGCTATGCTTCACAGTATGTATAAACGAATTTTACTCAAACTATCAGGGGAACAACTACAGGGTGATAAAGATGGCGGCTTTGACGCCGAGCGCGCCAAATGGATTGCCGGGCAGATAAAGCCAGCGGTTGAGGCGGGGTCACAGGTGGCAATCATCGTTGGCGGCGGCAATTACGCCCGCGGCGCGCAGCTTATGGGCAATGGCATCGTAGACGTCACGGCGCACAACGCTGGTATGCTGGCGACCATCATAAACGCCATTACCCTGGCAGATGTATTTAACGCTGAGGGGCTCGAAACGCGCGCGCTCAGCAACATAGAAGTGAATCAGTTTATAGATAGCTACACCTTCCGGCGTGCTGTCACCCATCTAGAAAAAAACCGCGTGGTTATCATCGGCGGCGGCACTGGCCGGCCGTTTGTGACGACCGACACGGCGGCGGTAAACCTGGCGCTGGAACTCAAATGCGATGCCATTATCAAGACCACCAAGGTTGACGGCGTGTACGATAAAGACCCTATGAAGTTCCCCGATGCCGTTAAATTCGATACCCTTACCTACGACGAAGCGCTAGCAAACAGCGACATACAGGTCATGGACAAAGCCGCGCTGGGTATGGCGCTGGAAGATAAGAAAACGCTCATAGTGTGCGATCTCCTGACCGATGGTAACATTGCCCGCGCCGCCGCCGGCGAACCAGTCGGAACGCGCATCCGCTAACTGACGATGACTGCAGAGACGCACACATCCTCTCCAATGGATCTCGCGAGTGAGATTGGCGTTGGGTGCCCCGAAGATGGCGTGAGGCCTCCGTCTCGAATCCGGCAGATTATTGTGCTGGGAGTTTTTGCATACTCTGGGGCCGTAATCCTGCCACCAGCTCTCCGAGGAGTGGCCGAGACACTTGATTCGATCAGGCAGGCCGTAAGTATATTCTTCCCTGATTTGGTTCCGCCGGGTACCTAGCATAATACGGCTGAGGGGGAGGGATTCGCCTCAGGACATACTAATAGAGCCTGCCCTTTCGGACAGACTCTATTAGTATGGCGGAGGGAGAGGGATTTGAACCCTCGATGCAGTTGCCCGCAAACCGCCTTTCCAAG
>JAKPIL010000105.1 GCA_029549845.1 bacterium | reverse complement strand
TTACCATTTTGCTCGCGGTAGCAGGGCTTGGCCTTGGCTATGGCGGGAGCACATACCTCAGCAAAAAGAAATCTGCCGAGGCAGACGATAAGGCCAGCAAGGAACTAGCCAAGGCCAAAAAAGAAGCCGATAAGCTTGTTGACGAAGCACGTGAAGACGCCCGCCGCGTCGCAGACGAGGCCCGTAAAGAAGAACAAACGCGCCGCAATGAGCTAAAAGACCTCGAAAACCGCCTCGTACAACGCGAAACAACCCTCGATAAAAAGCTCGACGAGCTCGACAAACGCAGCGAACGGCTCCGTACCGGTGAGGATGAAGTCGAATCGCTCAAAAATGAGATTCGCGACATCCGCGTTCGCCAGCAGGAAAAGCTAGAGAAGATCGCCAAACTCAGCAAAACAGATGCAGCTGAAAAGCTCATGCAAATGACCGAGCGCGATATTAAAAATGATCTGACTGGGCTGGTTGCCAAGCTTCAAAATGAAGCCAAAGACACGGCTGAAGACCAGGCGGCAGTACTCATTGTGACCGCTATGGAACGCATGAGCAGCGAAGTTACAGCGGAACGTACGCTTACAAGCGTGAAGCTCGAAGATGAGGAAATGAAGGGCCGGATCATCGGCAAAGAAGGGCGCAATATACAGGCGCTTCAGAAGGCCACGGGCGTCGATATTATGGTCGATGATACCCCTGGCTACATAGTGCTCAGCTGCTTTGACCCAGTTCGCCGCGAGGTGGCTCGCCAGGCGCTTGAAATGCTCCTCAAAGACGGCCGCGTTCACCCAGGACGCATAGAAGAAGTCGTTGAAAAGGCACAGAAACAAGTCGAAAAAGACGTGATTCGTGCAGGCGAAGACGCCGCTCGTGAGGTTGGCGTTATAGGCATTCCTAAGGAACTACTGCACCTGCTTGGTGAGCTCAAATATCGCACCAGCTATGGCCAGAACGTCCTGAAACACAGTACTGAAATGGCGCACATGGCTGGTATGCTCGCCGAGGAGCTGGGTGCCAACGTGCAGGTCACAAAGTACGCGACGCTTATGCACGATATGGGCAAGGCGCTCACGCACAAAATGGAAGGCAAGCATCACCACATATCTGGTGAGATGCTGCGCAAATACGGCGCACCAGAAGAGGTTGCGCTTGCTGCCGAGCAGCACCATGACGATGTGGAAGCTACGAGCGTAGAGGCCTTGATAGTCCGCGTGTGTGACGCTGTTTCGGCTGCCCGTCCTGGCGCCCGTAACATATCGGCCGAGAACTTTGCCGAGCGCATGAAAGAGCTAGAAAACATCGCCAACGGCTTTAGTGGCATAGAAAAATCCTACGCCATCAGCGCTGGTCGCGAAGTACGCGTGTTTGTGAAGCCACAGCAGATAGATGACCTCACTGCCATCCGCCTGGCCCGCGACATCGCAACCAAGATAGAGAGCAGCATGAACTACCCAGGCACCATCAAGGTCAATGTCATCCGCGAAACCCGCGCCATAGAGTTTGCAAAATAGGGTATACTGATACTCATGGCTGACTATGCGACAAAAAAAGACGTAGAGGAAATTGTTGACAGAGTTGTCAGCAAGGCAGTCGATGATTTGACCGATGTAATTGCGCAGTTTGCGTCACGTGTCGATGAACGCTTTAACCATCTCGAAGCACGTGTCGATAAGCTAGAAGAACATTTCGAACGCCTCAACAACACGCTCGACGCGTTTCTGAAGCGGCTTGATGATATTGAAACAGATAACCACGCCCGCGACGCCCAGATTGCTCGCATGGAGCGTTGGATTGAAAAAATTGCCAAGCAAACCGGCGTTCAGCTTGAGTACTGAATGCTCTACATCACCTATTTTGTGCACGGTACCACCCTCGATAACGAGGGTGGTATTGCCTCTGGCTGGAAAGGCTGCGAGCTGTCGGAGCATGGGAAGCGGCAGGCCCGCAACCGGGCTGGGAGTATACTAGGGAGATGGTTGGGCGACAATGATTGAGCTAGTGCACGAATCGGGCATAAAAGCCGTGGTAAACCCCGCAGGGGCGTTTGT
>JAKPIL010000096.1 GCA_029549845.1 bacterium | reverse complement strand
ACTTCCGGCGTAAGCTGGCCGGCGGCTACTAAATGCTGCACGTGAACCTCCTTTTTTCTGGTAGGTATTGTACTGCACTACTCTGCGTTGGTCGAGGCGATGGACAATTCTTTTAGCTGGGCAGGGTCAACGGCACCGAGAAACTAATCTTGTCCGAGTCACTCTACAGGCAACCCAGGCACCTCTAGCTATGCGCTGCTTACGCTAGAAGCGTTCGTTCGTTTGCGGGTCGTAGAGAGAACATCCAAACGGGAGCATGATGTCTATGAGCTTGTTCATGTCTTCGGCCGCCAACCCGTAACAGCTGAACTCAACCAGGTACGGGGTGGTCTCTACCTGAAATGCCCCGCTACCATCTTTTTCGAAGCTATCAGCATCGGGGCGAGCCCAATCTTCGAACTCTTGTTCCAGCGTTTGGAGTATTTGGCTGATTGGTAGTTTCTCGACTTGCGGTACTTTATCTCCATTTTGTAGCCCCTCATAAATAGTTTGGGGCGCACTACTGTCATCGTTTTGGTTCCAAAATACAAGCGAATAACTCATGGCTTAGTCCTCGCTACCCCTTATGCTTAACTCTTTTAATTGGTGACCGTCAACGGTGCTGGGGGAGCTCATCATGACATCAAGGCCGGAGCCGTTTTTGGGGAATGCAACAATTTCACGGATGTTGTCTTCGCCCATAAGTACCATAAAGAGCCTATCCAGGCCAAAAGCGCAGCCGGCGTGCGGTGGTGCGCCGTATTTGAAGGCGTTTAGCATGGCACCAAACTTTTCTTCTACATATGCTTCATCGAACCCAAGCAGGCCAAACACTTTGTACAGCACTTCTGGGTTGTGGTTGCGCACGCCACCGCTACAGATTTCATAGCCATTGGCGACCATGTCGTATTGGTCGGCCAGTATTTCGAGCTTGTTTTCGGTGGTATCGAGTGCGTGGGCGCCGCCCTTTGGCATACTGAATGGGTTGTGGCCAAAGTCCATTTTGCCTGTTTTTTCGTCGAGCTCGTAGAATGGAAAATCGACAATCCAGCAGAGCGCGACAACGCCCGGATCTTTCAAGCCAAAATGTACTGCAAACTCATTACGCAGGCGCCCCAGAACTTTGTTTACCACGTGGCGAGTATCTGCGCCAAAGAACACTGCGTCACCGTCTTCCGCCTGGGATCGGTTTTTAACTTCGGTGAGTTCAACCTCATTCATGAATTTTGCAATTGGTGACTGGATTTCCCCGTCTTTGTACGTCAGATAGGCCAGGCCCCCGGCACCCTCGGCTTTGGCGGTGTCTGTAAAGCTGTCTATTTGCGAACGACTCAGGCTCGCCCCGCCCTTCACGCAAATGGCCTTGACTGCACCGCCGCCGGCAACGGCGTTTTTGAACACGCCAAATTGTGATTCCGCAAAAACGTCCGAGAGCTCGACGAGCTCCATCCCAAACCGCAGGTCTGGTTTGTCGCTGCCGTACTTTTCCATGGCTTCGGCGTAGGGTATGCGCGGCACGGTATCACTCAGCAGCTTTTTGCCCGCAAACTCTGTTACGAGGTTTTTGATGAGTGGGTCAAAGGTATCGCGAACTTCTTCGCCGTCTTCCACAAACGACATTTCTGTGTCAAGCTGGTAGAACTCACCGTACAGGCGGTCGGCGCGGGGGTCTTCATCGCGGAAGCAAGCGGCCATTTGGTAGTAGCGAGGCACGCCGCCAACCATGAGTAGCTGCTTGAACTGCTGGGGCGCCTGAGGAAGTGCGTAGAACTTGCCAGGATGTATACGCGACGGTATAAGAAAATCGCGGGCGCCTTCTGGGCTGCTGTTTGCCAGAATGGGCGTAGCGACCTCTGTAAAGTTTTGTGCTTCCACATAGCGGCGCATGAATGAATAGTATTCGGCGCGGCGCTTCAGCATGTGCTGCATTTTGGCGCGGCGCAGGTCTAGAAACCGGTAGCGCAGGCGTAAATCTTCATTCGCCTGGGCGTCGGAAAACGGCTGAATGGGCAGGGTTTCTGCGCGGTTGAGAATGCGAATTTCGCTCACTTTCACCTCGACACCACCTGTTTCCAGATGTGGATTGCGTAAGTTTTCATCTCGTTCGGCAACCGTTCCCGTGGCGGCAATGACAAATTCATCGCGCAGTTCCTCGGCCGTTTTGAATGCCTCAGCTGTTTCGGGGTTGATGACAAGCTGCAGCAAACCCGTATGGTCGCGCAGGTCTATAAAGATAAGCCCGCCGTGGTCGCGGCGTGACTGCACCCACCCCATGGCCGTGATGGTCTGGCCAACTTGTTTGATAGACTGAGTCGCAAGTGTACGCATGTGTATATTCCTTCGGTAGTTTATATGCGGCTAGAGTAGGGTCGTTTGCACAAGCAGCCCTGCCAGGCTACTTGCCGACCCGTGGATTTATATCTATCGCCACACCGTGTTTCATAAGAGCTATTGTATCACTTCTTATCTGTTTTTGTGCCGAGCAGCATGTTCATCTGCCGCACGAATGTCAGCGGTCCTAGGTACATTTCATCTGGGTAGCGAAACCCCTGCGCCGGCCACAACAAAGGCTCTATCTTCCGCTCTGCCATACCTCTTACCCATTCGGGCTCAACTAGGGACAGGGGCGGACTCGGAAAACTCGGGACCGACCGATTACAATCAATCCTGTCGAAGCCATAGGGCTCTAGATACTCGTGTTCCTGAAGGTGTTCTTCCAATTTTTCACGGCGATGTACGGCGTCCCACTCCCTTACACTCGGCACTTGGCTAAATAGCACTACCCTTGCACCTATTTCTGTTGAATATGGCCGAATTGAGTAGAGCAGTTCCGAGCCTTCTGCCTTTGATGAATGATCTTTTACTTCCTGATGTATGCTGAGCGTGTCACCCTCATCACTAAATCTGTTCGAAAACACGAGTCCACTGTAAAGCAGGAGCTCTCCAGAGAATTTTGCGATTACGCCGTCGGTAAGAGTGTTAGTCGAAATGCCTCTTATGCCACCTCTACGGTTTATGTCGCGATGGACTCCCAGGGCGTGTTTAGAGAATAGACTCAGGAACGGGTGAGATACAAGCCACGTCATTCTAGCGAGTAGAGAAGTGGTTTGAGTGGCAAGCTGCACCTCATAGCTACCATCGCGTTCTTGTGCGATGCGAGCATTTTCCGCCAGCCCCAATCTTATTGCGCGCTGGTCGGCTAGAATTTGTTTCGCTGCAGCCTCTACCCGTTCTGCGAGTTCATGTGCGAGGTCGTCATCATCAGGATGTATAACTTCTGTCACGTCAAAAATTGTAGCGTATGTACGTTCATAAACCAAAAGCGTAAAGGTCGGAACGAAACAACCCTAGGCTTCTAACTCAGGCGCATGTTGCTTTGCGGTCGATTCGTGGTCTTTGCGAGCGGCTGCGGCGGCAACGGCGCGGAGGTCGTCGTAGGTGTCAAACTCATCCACGATGAGCTTACCTATCACCCGCTCTAGCACGTCCTCTATGGTAATGATGCCGACATATTCTTCAAAGCTGTTTACCACCACAAAGAGGTGCTGTTTGGTCTTTATGAACGCTTGCAGGGTTTGGTACAGGGTAAATTCCTCGTGCACGTAGGTGACTTTGCGGCGCATAACAGTACGTACCACGCCCGATTGTTTGGTAGCGACCAGGTCGTGCAGGTACAGCACGCCTACTATGTTGTCCTTCTTCGCCTCA
>JAKPIL010000087.1 GCA_029549845.1 bacterium | reverse complement strand
GGGATGGGATAGATCGCCAGATGGTCTTTCCAGCCCGATATAAACACGCGGGCACGCTTTTCGTCTATCTTGTAGCCGACGATACCATAGCTTAACACCTCTTTGCTATCAGACAGCGTATCTCGAACAATCTGGCGTAGCTCATCAAACTTGGGGCGAGCAGCCGCGGGCACACTAGCAAGGTATTCATCGACAGTCGTCGTCTTTGTTTTATTGTCGCTCATAGGACTATTGTACCCTCTTGCGCTGTTCGATAAAACCAATCTCCAGATGCCCCATATATTTTTGCGGACGTATTCACTGACCCCCAGGCTTCGCGCAAAAACTTTGCTAGGCGCCCCAGAGAATCTTGTTTGCGTCACCGACCTTAAAGGCTCCAGTGAATGTTTGCGTCTATGTACTCTGGCACTGGTTTTCACCTGGGATGGGTGTTTTGTATCTGTTGGTTTCATCTGGACCTTGACTCAGCACATAGGTCACGGACTCATACTGAGGCGAGTTCGCCATACGAGCATTTCATGAGATATGACACCCAGCAATAAATTCAGTGACAATACGTATCGTTCAAATTCTGTTCCAGCAATCTGCAAAAAAAGACCCAAAAGCCAAAAAAATGTGATTGCATATAATGCTCGTAGCTTCCACTGTTTAACCTTGCCGTTTTGGCTCGCCAGTCCAAGTACAAAGATAAACAAGACAGAAATGATCACGAGGCTCATTAATGACTGTACTAACTGCACCTCATAAGATTTAGACATACCGCCATTTACCCAGTCGTACGGGATCACTTTCATTATCACTAATACCTGAACAAATAATGCCGATACATAAAATATGACAATCAACTGTTTAATGGTGTTTGTTGATACGTCTTTTATGGTCATGAGACTAAGTATAACAAAGTCAGGCAGCACGAGCATTCACTGTCACCGTCACCGCGTTCGCTGGTCGCTCGATCAAACTCAATTTCGAGATCCAAACTAAAACCGCCTCTTTCGAGACGGTCATAATTTGGCTCACGGCATAGAGGAAGCTATAGCAACGATTTGGCGAGACCCAACAGGGGTAGCTATGGTATAGTAAGTGGAATATGGCGAAAAAGTTCCAGTATAATATCGTTATCCCTGTTGGCATGAAGCCAAGGCCAAAGATCCACGAAGAGACGGCTGCGGACATTCTGGCGAATCATTTTAAGACAGATGTACATTTTATTGAAACTGCCAGCCAGGGCACGCCTGACGTTTCTATAAAGGGCATAAAATGGGAGATAAAAAGTCCAATTGGGAGTAGCGCCAACAATATACAAAAGAATATGCGTGAAGCAGCCGCACAGTCGGAGAATATCGTTATAGATTTAAGACGGTCAAAACTGCATCAAAGACGAGCAGTGGGCTACATTAAACAATTTACTGATAGATACAAGAAGTTAAAACGAGTTCTGGTAATTACCAAATCTAAGCACATATTGACAATCAAATAGCAAACGCATACAATTCTAAGTGTAAAAGACGCATACGGGACTGAATTGACCCAGAGGCGTCTTTTCTGTTTTTTTGTTGCTTATGGTAATTTTGGATAAGTCACTCCACTCGCTTTTGTTCACAAAGATAGAGAAAGTTGTAACCGCAATTAAGCAAGATTTGATAGGTTAAGCGTAACTTACCCAGGTTTTATAGAGATGGTGTTATCCATGCCCATGAGAGACCATGAGGACTGACCTCCAGCAGATGAGGAAAATGTGATTTGTCAAATAAAGCCCTGGTTGCTGGTCGCGCCCCTCATGTGCAGTCGAAAGGTAACGAAAACACTGCCCTCTTCAGGACAGTAATAACTTGTCCCCGGGGACTGGGTCGGCTGCGCCTCTTTCACTGTGGCGTGCTTAAACTCCTGCGCGCGTCCTCGCTCCACCGAACCAGCGACTACGCTCACTTCGTTCGCTGATCGTAGGTTCGTGCACAATCTCAGAGCAAGAAAAAACGAGCCCAAAAAGGACTCGTCTTTTCTTGGCTCCGGGGACTGGGTATGGCACGGTTCTCGCTTTTCGGTGCAAGCACCTGCACTCCTGCGGCCAATGATACCGCATCTACTAAGCTAAACTACACGATTAGCGATGGTCGTGGCGGCGTCAGTACGGGCACCGTTACCATCTACGTCAGGAATATCAATGACGCTCCGGTGGCCGACTTCGTCGCTTCGCAAGTCAAAGGACCCAGCTTCAAATTTACCGCAATAGCATCAGACGTAGATAACGATATGTTAACCTACAACTGGTCATTCGGCGATGGAAGCGCGGCAACAACCTCTGTAGCCAGTACCGCTCACGACTACAACAAGCGAGGCACCTTCACCGTGACGCTCATCGTTACCAATAGCCATGGCGGCAGCGCTGTCATCACTAAAACAGTGGCTTGATAGCCCACATCATCACTCCTAAAACCGCTCAGTCACTGAGCGGTTTTAGGTTTCCGCTCGAGATTTCCTTCGTATCAGACCGTCGAGCAGAAGATGCGAGAGGTATGCTGTGACTACATGTTGCCATTGCTGCCCACTCGACAAACCAGGAGTCTGCAATACGACTCACTAACAAATGGTAGATGCTTCTTTTCGAATCGAGATTAGATTGGGGTATGGCCCCCAAATGTCTGATAGGTCATCCGTCCCGTAAGCCATCCTTGGGTCGTCTGGGTCTACTAGCCATACAGATTCACCATCTGGAAATGAGCTTAAAAATACAGCATGGTTGAGCGCGAAATATGGCTGCCCAGTATACCCATCATAATTTATCTGTGTGATGATTGCATCACCCCGGTTAACACGTTCAATGGCCGTTTGAGTCGTAGGACGCAAGCCGGTGTAGTTTACACCTGCCCTCTCTAAGGATTCAATGAATAATCTTTCTGTACCTGGAAGGTTCTCTATATACTCAACTTGTAAACCGAAGCTCGCTAGCCATCCGAGCGCACGATGCATAGGAGTGACCGCTTCACTAGGCTGCGATGTTTGTGAAACAATGTCACCTAAAGACAATCCCCCGAGCATGTCAAAATGCGTTAATGCCATACCCATGCACGATGCAAAGCAGGAATCTCCATTGACGTTTACTAATTTGCTAGGGACAGATTCGATACGCATAAAATAAACTATATCACAAAACAATTGATTCGTAAAATATTTCCGCCTGAATTAACACTCAAAACACGCAAAAGATTACTGACATTCTGTAGGTGTTTTGGTAGTATTGTGCGTAGATAAGACGCGCACGTTACTGTACTGTATCAACCGTGTCTTTTCTTTTTAAGACGCATATGGGACTGCATTGACCCAGGGGCGTCTTTTCTATTTTTGTTGCTGATTGCCATGTTGCATAAGTCACTCCACTCGCTTTTGCTCACAACGATAGAGAAAGTTATAGCCAGAATAAAACGAGGCCTGGCGGCAACTTTCTAAATCAAGTTTTATTTTTTAAATAATCCTGTACTCGCTTGAGTAATGTTTCGATGCGCTTCACTGTAGCTTCACTGTCCGGATCGTCTTCTGATAGCAAGGTCCACCTTACGACTGATGAGCCCGGGGGAAACTGCCGCCAGCTGAGGTCTATATGGTATACCGTGCCACCAATATCAAGTATGTTCCAGAAGTGCATCTCTTCCGACTTACCAGTCAAGATAAATCCTCGGGCTATTTTTGTCTCGGGGAAGTAATGCTGGACAACACGGGAAGTGGGATAACACTGTCCAAGCGCCGGATTGCCTTTCTCGTATGCGTGTTCGTATGCGGTATCCTGCCCCCATGAAGCTTCAAGCGCTTCTCTGATGCGGTGCATCTCCACTTTTTCCAT
>JAKPIL010000065.1 GCA_029549845.1 bacterium | reverse complement strand
CAAGGTCAGCATCTATGTTGCCCTTCACTGGCGGTTTCTCGGCTTCCTCTGTTTTGTCACCGGCATTTTCACCTGAATGAGAGTTTTTCGCTCTTTCGTTGATAGTTGAAGGTTGATTGTTTATTGGTCGTTGGTCGTTGGTCGTTGGTCGTTGTTTTATTTCTAGCGTCGGCTTGAGCACTACCAAAAATCCATGGTCGTACATCTGCTGGTACAGTGATTCATTATCTGGTAAGTAGCCTATAAACATAAAAGCCTGGGTTACGCCGTATTTTTCGCCCAGCCATTCGCGAAACTTGTGCCAGTCCATCTTCCAGCCAATCTTCTGCACGCCAAGGTTTAAGTTTTGGCTATCTATAAACGCGTAGTTACCCTTGGGCTTCGGCGGCTGCGCAGTTTGAGTCTGCGGCTTCTTCCTAGGGCGGCCAACCCACCACGGTTTTTTACCACTCCCCTGTTTTTGTTCTTCACTCATACAGGTAGTATACCCTACCTTGTAGCGTTGCGTTCGGTTTGTGTTTGGCGGCTAGTCGTCTGCCCTACTTTTCAGAGGAGCTCATTACCGCCGCAGCTATACGCGAAACAGGCCCTCGGCGGTCGCGCAGTAGCGCACTGCAGAAATCTGAACCTTCGACTGCGCCAGTCAAAGGAGCGAGCCCTTTTAGTCCTGCAAGGTTTGCGAGCCGCATGATATTGCGCTCACGTCGTATGTGAGCCAGAGATATAGACCGATTCATTGCGTGGCGAAGCTCCTGGTGCACATGCCATATATGCACCATGTCACCGCGCCATACACCCTTTGCTTTAAGATTTTTAATTGCCCTATTCACATCGGCAACATCTCGTTCGCGGGCAACTTCTGTGCGGTTAAGCGTACGGCCAAGCTGCACCTGTGGTGAGTTCACAGGTATGATCAAATCTCCGACATGCATGGTCCATTGTTCGTCTACGGGCATGACAAAGCTATTACCGTTATTATCGTAAAGTCGTTCGTTTTTGCCATCTTCCAAGAGTTCTGTCTTGGTTGCGTAGTCTAACAGCCTAAAGTCATGACCATAGGGCGCATCGTATCCAAACACAGATAGCTCTGGCCCAATATCGAGGCCATTTTTTACCGCATATTCATCGACAAGCACCTGCAGTTTTTTCGCATTTTCCTTGATGAGCGCAGCTATTTTAGGGTCACTTTTGTCGGCCACTACCCTATGTCGATCTTCTCCCTCGCCTATCCAAATATACTTGCAGAACAAATCTATATCCCGCTCTGTTACTTCGTCTGGCCGGACAATTGTCGCATTTTTGAGCGCATAACTTTCTGGGTTGTCGGAAACGGTTATCGTTTTGCTGTCAGCATCAAATACAGTCTCTGGATCTGCCAACGCCTTTTTGGCAATGCCACCAGCAAGCACCACTTCCAGACCCATTTCTTTGGCTTGTTCAAGTGCATAGCCTATGTACGGCACCATGCTTGAGGGCGCCGTGACCATTTCCCATTGGCCAGGAGAATAGCGAGCGAGACGCAGCTCTCTATATGCTTCGGTGGCGCCCGCAAGTGCAAGCTTACCCGCAGCAGCCACAGAAACCCCGACTAAGAGAGCGCGTTCAATCCGCGTTAGACCCTGGTGTCCAG
The DNA here is from genome assembly GCA_029549845.1 of bacterium. GTDB lineage: Bacteria > Patescibacteriota > Saccharimonadia > Saccharimonadales > UBA4665 > JAGXIT01. The sequence goes on along the minus strand of JAKPIL010000065.1, from coordinate 2,006 downwards.
GGAGTGCCTCAACCACGTTTGTCATTATGATTGTTTATACAATACTTTGTATTTGTATACAACTATATTTCTAAAAACACTAGCGTTTTAGAACGTCCAGAAGCGTTGAGGCGTACTTTTCAAGCTTCATTTTGCCCATGCCTTTGACGGCCAGGAGCGCTTGGGTAGTTTGCGGGCGACGCACAGCTAGCTCCTTGAGCGTTGTGTCATGAAACACCATGTAGGGTGGGATTTTTTCCTTTGCTGCCTGCGCGGATCGCCACCGTTTAAGCTCACCCAGGAGCGCTTCGTCAAACGCCGCTTCCACTTCATTTTTTGCAGTATCTTCGGTGAAATCTGCTGTTTTTAATGCCATTTGCTCCGAAGCCTCACGCAACCACACGTCAAACTCGTGCACGACCGGGTGCATAGCCAGCGCCGTCTGATTGACGCCCACAAGGTATATACCATCCATGCTGCGCACGCGGCTCAGTGCTACATAGCCCATGCCGGGCGCAAAGCTACGGCTTAGATCTATCTCGGCTGCGTCCAGGCTCATTCCCTGGCTTTTGTGAATAGTGATAGCCCAGGCGAGCCGAAGCGGCAGCTGCGATACCTCGGCCTTAACCCGACCATCTTCTTCTAGCGACCAACTGTGCGGCTCAACTAACACTTCGCGCCCATCTGTCGTCACGACCAGGGGTGAATCGTTCACAAAGTCCATTACCACGCCGCGTGTGCCATTTACAAACTTACCCTTCTGGCTGTTTGCCACGAACATTACTTCGGCACCCTTTTTAAGCTCCAGCACCTCTGGTGCCAAAACACTTTTCATCAGTTGCTCGCGCTTGGCGGCAGCACCACTTGAGCGCATATCGTATCGCTGGGCAGAGGACGATATGGCCAGGAGATGACGCTGGTTTATCGCATCTACATCTATATTGTGTGCATACAGGCGAGTGACCGTCTGGTCTTCACTGGGCGTGCGCCCCAAACGATCTTGCAGGGCCGCCTCGTGCAGCTCATGCACTTCGCTACGGCGCATAGCCCCCAGCAGGTCAAGCAGACTGTCCCCTACCGCCTGACGGTGTTGCTCGCTCAGATAGCATATGACCGGGTCAAGTTCCTGCCACGCGGCGCTCTGGTGCGCAAAATCGGCCGGTTCGCTGCCACGCATCACTGGTGGCAGCTGAAACAGATCGCCCACGAGCACTACCTGCAGGCCGCCAAAGGGCGCCTCGTTTTGCCGCAGTTTCTTGGCAACCATATTTACCATATCAAGCCGGCGCCCGTGTAACACCGATATTTCGTCTATAACCAGAATATCCGCCGCATTGTAGCGTTTCACCAGGTTCGACTTTGCGCTCAGGCGCGCGAGGTCGTACTGGCTCAGGCTATCCAGTATGCCCAACCCCGACCAGCTGTGTATGGTCACCCCGCCGATATGCGTCGCGGCTATCCCCGTGCTCGCCGTGACTGCTATGTTTTTACCTTGCCGCTTTGCCAGGCGGATAAACTGGTTAAGGACATAGGTCTTCCCTGCCCCAGGTGCGCCGGTCAGAAAAACCGATCTACCTTCCATCATAAGAGTGAGTGCTTGTGACTGTCTCATTGCTATGTCTCCTTACGCTATGCGTTTTCTTCGTGCTTCGTCGGCGTCACTGCCCCGAAAGTACTCCCAGTATACCGCCCCACATGCAAACCCGCAAAATCCCACCTTCGCATCATCCCATCTTCGCGCCTTCGCGCCTCTCAGTCTAATATTGTCATTCCACCATAATTTAGATTGTCCGGCCGGACAATCTATTTTGCTTCAGGGGTCAGGAGCATTTTAAAGCGATCAATGAGGACCGATTCGTGATCTATATGCGTGGTCACGATGTAAGTTACAAACCGGCTGATCTCCATTTTTTCGCACACAGCACTAATTTCGCGGCGTGACTCAAACGGATGTATCCATACACTTTGCTGTAGATATTTATACCCCAGTAGCCGAAGTTTAACCGTAAAATCACGCCGGGTTTTGT
>JAKPIL010000053.1 GCA_029549845.1 bacterium | reverse complement strand
TTGAGCTGTTTCTCTCTGGTGATGGCTTGTTCTGCAGGATCACACATTTCAAAATACACGAGTCGCTTTACCTTGTATTTTTGGGTGAAACTTCCAGCATGTTGCTCGGTAGAATGTTCAAAATATCTCCGTTCAAGATTACTCGTTACACCCACATACAACGTACCGCGAGCTTTTGATGCCAAGATGTATACATAGAACGCTTTCATGACGCATGGATCCTGAAACAAGTTCAGGATGACGAGGGGCGGAGGCCGACGGCTTTTTGCACGCGCAGGAGTGTTGCATTCGCAATTTCATTCATGGCACGCTCGTCGCTTTCAAGCTTTTGCATGAGTACTGCGTCATCGACTGCAGCCAGGCGTTCCTGAAAGTCAGCAAGAAACTCATACACTTGCTCGGCCACTTCTTTCTTGAGGTCACCGTAGCTCTGCTGGCCATCGTGGTGTTCTGCCACTTTCTCGAGCGCTTCATCTGATAGTAATGCGTGCAACTGCAGCAAGTTCGATATGCCCGGCTGGTTTTCGTAGTCGAGGTGTACGGCTCCAACGGAATCCGTAGCGGCACTCATAATCTTTTTTGCTGCTTCATCTGGGCTATCACCTAAGAATATGATGCCCTTGCCGCTCTCGTCACTCTTGCTCATCTTCTTTGTGGGGTCTTGGAGGTCTTTAATGCGTAGTCCCTGCTGATTGCCTATTTTACCGGCTCCGCCTTGGCCAAAAAATTCGTGTTGGTTGGCGACTGGTTCTGGTATGGTAAACAGCTCTTGGCCAAACTTGCTATTCATACGCTCCGCAATATCTCGCGTAAACTCAAGATGCTGCGACTGGTCATCGCCCACCGGCACGTACTTCGCCCCATACAGCAATATGTCCGCCGCCATAAGCACAGGGTAGTTAAACAACCCTACCGATACACTGTTCACAGGTCGACTTGTCAGCCAGTTCAGGTAGCTTCCTTCTTCATTAAATGAAGAAACATTCCAAGCGTCCGCCTCATCTGCATTTAACGTAGTGGACTTATCTTTGAACTGCGTCATTCGTGACATTTGTCCAAAACCAGCAAAACAATCAAGAATCCAAGTTAGTTCAGAATGGGCAGGAATATAACTTTGGCGATAGATATGCACATTTGAGTTGCCTAGGGGCAAGCCAGCCGCGACAAACAAGCGCAGATTGTGCATTATTTGCGCCTGCAACTGCGTGTGATCTATGGGCGTTGTAAAACTGTGCAGATCTGGAACAAAGAGGTGTACTTCGTACTCATCTGACCTTTGCTTGGCCATGTCTATCAGCGGCAGGAGTGCGCCGAAGTAATTGCCTATATGCAAGTCGTTATTTGCCCGAAGCCCCGTAAGAATGACTGGTTTACTCATAGCTCTAGTATATCCTATCTTATGCGTGTGGTCGTAATTCTTCCGCACAAGCTTCGCGTGCGAGCGCCAAAGTTGCAGGACTGACCAGTCGCATCTTTAACCGTGCGCAAGCGATTTCCCCGTCAGTCCGCAGATCGTCACCAGACTCAATCGCATCTGGTGCCTGCAAAATAATACCTGCCACCCTGCTACAAGCATAAGGATTGCGCGGGTGCGATGGACAATTTTGACACCGTAATAGCCTACTTTCGATATCTGTTGGTGTGTTCATTTCATTCTCCTATGTATCGTGTCTCTATCTGTATATACGAGCGCCGGAATCATTGTTGTTACATTAAAATAGACCGCTTGTGGCGGTCTATTTAGTGGGTTCAAAGTATTTTCAGCGCACAGAACAGACCGTCACGGGAGTGTCGGTAAACCAATACTGGCTGGTCTGAACTGTTTTCATAAATACTACAGTACATGTGTTTTCACTAAACTGCAAGCAAAATGTTTGCCGAGCGGCTTACTATTTCGTGACTATGAAGCTGTGGGCTTCGTGTTGACCACGCTTGCCGAGCACTGACTTTTTGTATGATACTTCTGTGAAGCCTGCGTACAGCTGGCGAACCTCATCCGCTGTGCGGAAGAAGATTTCGTTGCCATACTTTCCTGTTCCGTTTGTGCCTGTCGCAAACTCATTGTGTTCTGTGTAGCACACCAGGAGTAGCTTGCCACCGTTGTTCAACGCCTTTCTGCACTGCGCCACATAGGCGGGTACGTCCTTGTCACTGACATGATGCAGAATGCTGTAGTCCAGTATAAAATCGAAGCGTTTACCAGAAAGTGCCTGGTCAAGCGCCAGCACATCTCCCTGCGTAAAGGTAACTGCAAGCCCAGCCCCTGCTGCTCGTTCCGATGCGATAGCTATGGCTTGTTCTGAAAAATCTATGCCAAAAACCTCCTGAAAGCCTTCATTAGCCAGGTATATACTATAGTTTCCCGTCCCGCACCCAATATCAAGCGCCACGCCACGAACACCGCCATGCGCTTCGAGATACTCAGTAAGATCTGCTGGCGGATCATTAATTTCCCAGGGTATGCTCTGGGCAGGTCGTTTGTACATAGCATCCCAGTGAGAACTTTTCTTCATGAAAAAAGTATAACAGAGCTACCGAGCCTGTACACTTTTCCTACTCCACGCGTATTCCGCGCATGATGGAATGTAGGTGTTCTAAGGTATCACCATTCTTTACCGGAGGCCGCGACGGGCTGCTCGTCAACCATCTTAGGCCCGGTAGCATGGTGTATATTGCCGTAGGGTCGCCTGACGCGCTTAGCTCTACAACACGTGCCGCTCTTGTTCTGTCGAATTCAATGAGCGTATGGTCTGTTTCGATACTTCCGCTATATTCAGCGAGGACCACGTTTACTCTAGTCGCAGACACACCATCCACATCATGATAAAGCATTGCGCCGCCAATTTTACGTGTTAGGTCGCCTGAAATGATGTTGAATTTGGGCAATTGGGGTAAGCCTGGCATTCCCCTTAGTTTGCCTACAGTGCTATCTATGCCTCGAATGATTGCATGCGATGTGTTTACTATACCGCTGGGGCGGTACCCGAATTCAACACCAAGAGCCCTGAGTTCTTGTTCAATGAGGTCAAATGCACTCGCTACCGTAAGACTACCTGGCTCTAGGGTTTCTTTGACGCCATGAATGGGCCCTAGTAGCGTACCAACAAGGGCGTCGAGTTCGGCATAGGTATCAACTGGATGCGATTCTTTCCCCATTACTACCACTGTATTACAGACCGAACATATAACCATGAACATAATAAAAACGACCCGAGATGGGTCGTTTTTATGCAGAAGCGGAGCGTTAGCGCTTGGTGAACTGGCGCTGTTTGCGGGCGCCTTTTAGACCAAACTTCTTGCGTTCACGTTCGCGGCTATCGCGGCCGAGTAGTTCGGCGCGGCGCAGGGTTGCTTTGTAGTTCTCATCTTTTTCAACGAGAGCCTTGGCAATCCCTAGGCGGATAGCGTCTGCCTGTCCGGCGTGCCCGCCGCCACTCACTACAACGGTAACGTCGTAGTCTTTGAGTGCGAGTTCCAGTGCAGCAAATGGCTTCTGCACTTCACCCAGGAATAGTTTGCTTTCGGCAAAGTATTCAGCAACGGGTTTGTCATTGATGACAATATTGCCTTTGCCGTTCATAAGACGCACGCGCGCTGTGGCGCTTTTGCGGCGGCCAAGAGCATAGTAGTAGTGACCTTTAGTCGCGGTTTTTGCATCAGCCATGATTACTTAGCTCCTTTCAGGCTTACCGTTTCGGGTTTTTGAGCGGCATGATTGTGCTCAGCACCAGCGTAGACCTTCAGTCGAGCCAGGCGGCCATCACGCAGCTTGTTCACGGGCAACATGCCACGAACAGCAGCTACGATAACCTCTGTAGAATCATTCTCCATAAGGTCTTTTAGCTGGCGTTCGCGCAGACCACCCGGGAAACCGCTGTGGTTGTAGTACATTTTCTTCTCGGTTTTGTTGCCAGAAACTTGCAGCTGGTCGGCATTGACGATAACAACGAAATCGCCGCAGTCAATGTGCTGGGTAAACATAGGCTTGCCCTTGCCAGTCAGGAGGGTTGCAACATGTGTCGCAACGCGGCCAAGCGTGGTGTCTGAGGCGTCTATGACATACCACTTGCGTGTCACATCGGTTGGTTTTGCAGAATAGGTTTTCATATTAGCGCTCCCCGCTCTTTCTTACTTGCACCGCAGGCTTGTGGCTTAGGTGGTTGTCGGAGGCCTTCACGGTACGGTTTGCACCTGGGGTGGCCTTTTTCACAGGGGTGGTCTTCACTTCATCTTGGTCGTGGTGCTGTTTTGCGGGTGCTTTTACGGCAGCTTTTGCGACTGGTGCTTCTTGCAAGTCGTCCACAAAACTTACCTCTGCCATCTCGGCATTGTCACCGCGGCGATTATCTTTGCGAACAATTCGGAAGTAGCCACTGTTGCGACCACCTAGTTTTGGTGCAAGCTCATCTACGAGACGATGCGCAGTCGAAACTGTCTGCAAGCTAGAGATGATGAGACGGCGATTGTGTAGGTCACCCTTCTTTGCTTTGGTAATGAGTTTTTCAACGTATGGAACAACAGTCTTGGCCTTTGGCACAGTCGTCACAATTCGACCGTGGATGATAAGCGATTCCGCAAGACCCTTTACAAGAGCTTCGCGTTGGTCGCGCTCACGACCGAATTTGGTTCCTTTATATCCGTGTCTGTGCATCTAAAGCTCCAGTTCCGCCAATTTATCTTTGACTTCATCAAGCGCCTTGCTACCGAAACCTTTAAGGTCACGGAGTTCAGCGTCGCTTAGCGCAAACAAATCCTGAATGGTGTGAATGTCGTTATTCACGAGTGCATTTGTGGTGCGGGCGGTAAGGCTGAGGTCTTCAATGCTGGTGTTCAGCATTGAGCCGTCATCAGTACTGAGCTCTCCACCTTCTTTGGTTGCGGCTGCAACTTCTGGAAGGGGCATGCGGGTTTTGCCCGCAAGTGCTGCGTACTGGTTCACCAAGATTGCAGCGGCTTCTTCGAAAGCATCACGTGGAGTGATAGTACCGTCCGTATCGATGGTAACGCTCAGTTTATCGAGGTCGGTCATTTGGCCAACACGGGTTTTGTCTACCTTGTAGCGGCAGCGAGCCACTGGACCAAACATGGTATCGAGGGCAACGAAGTCGCTCTGCTTCTTAGCAGTGCTTTCTTCGATACTGCGGTAGCCACGGCCAGTTTCGACAACGAGGTCGATTACGAGTGACGCCTTGTCGTCATCGATGGTAGCAATGACTTGGTCTGGGTTTACGACCTCAATATCGGCGTTACCCTGGATATCTTTGCCCGTAACAACGCCCTTACCTTTTTTGGTAATGCGTACAGTTTGCGCATCGTCACCGTATACGCGGAAACGAAGGCGCTTGAGGTTAAGCATGATAGCGACAACATCTTCTTTAACACCTTTGATGGTGGTAAATTCGTGTGTGACACCATCTATTTTGAAGCTGGTGATACCAGCGCCAGCAATGCTCGAAAGCAAGACGCGGCGAAGGCTGTTCCCAAGCGTCATGCCGTAGCCGTTTTGCAACGGTTCAATCACAAAAGTACTGCTTGTTGCACTGTGGTCGTCGACAGCTACGAGGCTGGGAGTATGAATCATCTTTGACATAATGGGTACGAAACGTCCTTTCCTTAGCGTGAGTAGTACTCGACAATTAGTTGTTCATTGATTTCCGGCTCAGCATCGTCGCGAACGGGCAAGCCGGTCACTTTTAGCTGAATTTTCTTGCGATCAACTGACTGCCAGGTAGGAATAGCGCTCGGCACTGGACTAATGTCATCGAGTTTCTTGAAGTATTCACTTTCTTTGCTTCGTGGACGTAGTTCGACAAGGTCACCTTCGCGGACGCGAATGGATGGGATGTCGACACGGCGGCCGTTTAGCATAAAGTGACCATGGGTGACGAGCTGACGAGCTGCACGCCGGCTTGGTGCAAACCCAGCGCGGTAGACAGTATTGTCAAGACGACGTTCGAGGTACTGCAGTAGTGTGGCACCAGACTGACCGGGCGTACGAGACGCTTCGGCCATAAGGTTGCTAAACTGCTTTTCCAGCAAGCCGTAGAGCCGCTTCACCTTCTGCTTCTCGCGAAGCTGGAGTGAGTACTGGCTTGGCTTGTTGCGCATACGAGCATTGGCGGCCTGACCAGGCTTGCTGGTGCGCTTTGCCAACGCTTTGTGTGCCTTGGGGTGAAGGGCATAGCCTTCACGGCGAGACATCTTAACGATTGATTGAGTATCACGTGCCATGGTTTAGACTCTCCTCGCTTTCTTGGGGCGAACGCCACCGTGCGGCACACCAGTTACATCGGTGATTGTATCAATCCCGATGCCAACGGTTTGCATCGCACGTATAGCAGCGTCACGGCCGAGGCCAACGCCTTTTACGAACACGGCAACTTTGCCAAGACCGTATGTTTGCTTTGCAATGGTGCCAGCCTTTTCAGCGGCAATTTGTGCAGCGTAAGCGGTACCTTTTTTAGAACCGCGGAAACCACACGCACCGGCGCTTGATGCTGCCAGAGCGCCGCCCTGTGCATCGGTGAGGGTAACGATGGTGTTATTGAAGGTAGCCTGAATGTGCAGCTGGCCAGCCGATACGCTGCGCTTAGCCTTCTTTTTCTTGGCTACGGTATTGTTTGTAGGTGTATCTGCCATTATGCTTTCTCCGTTCGCAGTGTCATGAAGCATGAGTTATGAACCATACTCGCCGCAGCATTGCTGCAAGCTAATTTGTTTCGTGTATGCATCAGGTCTTACTTGCGACTTTCTTCGCCGTGCCCCCGACGGTTATTTTCCTTCCGCGACGAGTGCGGGCATTGGTTTTTGTCCGTTGACCTCGTGATGGTAGGTTGTTCTTGTGACGGATGCCACGGTAGCTCCCAATGTCTTTGAGACGCTTGATGTTACCGCTCACAATACGCTGCAGCTCACCTTCGACGGTGAGGTGCTCGTTGATGTACTCCTGAATACGGCCAACTTCTGCGTCCGTAAGGTCTTTGACCCGTACGGTTCGCTCGACTTTGGCGGTCGCCAAGATATCATCGGCTGTTTTTGGTCCGATGCCATGAACATATGTCAAGGCGACCCAGACCTGTTTTTCAGCGGGGATGGTTACCCCAGAGATTCGTGCTGCCATAGCTTAGCCCTGCCTCTGTTTGTGCTTTGGTTTAAATTTGTTGATAACGTAAAGACGCCCCTTGCGACGAACAATCTTATCGTCGGGGCTAATCTTTTTGACACTTGCACGTACTTTCATGTACGGATCGTACTCCTTTTCCGAGTGCACGACACACTGCTTATAGTTGATACTGTTGCGGTCGAACTTCCTTTAGATTGATCCGTACATCGAGCTCCTTGGTTTGAAGAAGGAGGTCAGTCCGGATGAACCAATCTCAAAGAAGTTCAGCCTTTACGGTACGTTATACGACCTTTGGTAAGATCGTACGGAGTTAACTCCACTGTAACCGCGTCACCTGGGACGATGCGAATAAAATGTTTCCGCATTTTCCCTGCGACATGTGCAATAATCTGATGGCCATTTTCCAATTCGACTCGAAACTGAGTACCCGGCAGGGTCTCGACGATCACGCCGTTTAGTTCGATTACTTCCTTGTTGCTCGCCATAGTTTATTACGTCAATGCAGTATAGCATTTTTTACGACGGCTTGTAAAGTGTTTTCCTAGTATTTTACTTCTTAGTTTTTCTAGAAATTTTAGCTGGCAGTTTGCGGAGTGGCTTTGGCACATACTTTAGAACTCGTGCGCCCCCAGTGACTGCAGTCATTTCATCGCCGCCAAGTGAATCATAGAAGAAGTCATCGCGGCTGTACTGGTCATAGGTAATCATGAGGGCGCGTGACTCAACCGCACGAAGGGTTTCAAGCGAAACCGCCACCAGGATAAGGACGCTCGTACCGCCGAGTCCAAGCGCAATATTCTGTGGCACGAATGCTTCTGCTACGATTGGCATGATGGCGAGGATACCGAGGCTTATGGCGCCGAAGAGCGTGAGCTTATTCACCGTCTTAGAAAGATATTTCTCTGTTTGGAGCCCAGACCGAACTCCTTCTATAAAGCCACCTTGTTTCTGCAGGTTCTCGGCTATTTCTTTACTGTTAAACGTGATGCTGGTGTAAAAGAAGGTAAAGAGGAATACAAGCATAAAGTACGTGACTGGGTAGATGTATGGCTGCCAGCCGCCAGCCGCAAAGCTCTGTGAGGTCGGGCTCTGGAACCATGTGACGAGGTTTTGGCCTAGCTCTTGCCACTTTGGAGTGCTACTCGACGTCATAAGCTGTCCTACAAAGCTCGGTACGCTTAGGAACGCAATGGCAAAGATGATAGGCACCACGCCGGCGGTAATGAGTTTAACCGGCAGCGTTGTCGTGACGCCTCCATAGGCCCTATTGCCCTGCACCCGTTTGGCGTAGTTCACCGTAAGCCTTCGGGAGGCCTCGTTTAGCATAACGACTATCCACGTCACCAGCACCACCACAGCACATATGGCCATGGCATACCAAAATGCCCGTGCGTTGATGGGAAGCTCATGCCCAAACAGATTCCATTTGTTTTTCTCGTCGTAGATGCTGGATGCTATCTGGCTAATAGTGCCTGGCAGCGCACTCACGATACCCACAGTAATGAGCAGCGATATACCATTGCCGACTGATTTCTCCGTTACGAGTTCGCCCATCCACATCAGGAGCATAGAACCACCGGTCAAGGCTGCGACCATGAGCACCCACTGCCACATAGATGTGTTTGCGGTAATATCACCTATACCGCCAACCTGCTGCGCATACTGACGTACGAGATATATGGAGCCAACAGCCTGAATAATAGCGAGAGGTAGGGTAAGTAGCCTTGTGTACTGGTTAATGCGTTTCTGGCCAGATTCACCATCTTTGCGCATGTTCTCAAGCTTTGGAATGGCTTTAGTGAGCAGCTGCATGATAATACTGGCATTGATGTACGGGCCAAGTCCGGCAATCATAATAGAGAAGTTCGCAAGCGCACCACCACTCAGCACATTTATAAAGCTCAAAAACTGCGGAGTATCTTGCGAGCTAAAAAGATTGGTTAGAACTTGCTTGAGCGTTTGCGGGTCGGCTAGCGGCACCGGTATGTGTGCGAGAATACGAAAAATAAGTAGTATAGCCAGAACCCCAAAGATGCGCTTGCGCATATCTGCCTGTTTGAACGACGCCCCAATAATCTTCCAGTTCACTTTTTACCCTTGTCTCTTAGCAATATTCACCTGGTAGTATACATTTATTACTACCCCAGCGCAAAACTATTGCCGCTCACGACCTTAGTGCGCCCGAAATGCATGGTGATGCTTATGGTGTGTGCTTTTGTGGTACTCCACAACGAACACGCCAAACAGTATAAGACACCCTCCTATGGCCATCTCAAGCGACACCTTCTCGTGCAAGAATATCACCGGCAAGATGACGGCTACCAGGGCCTCAAAGTACGTCAGCGCGCTTATGACAGCTGAGCCGACCCGTTCATAGCTCCAAATGCCTAGCGCTCGCCCAAACAGCGATATTATGAGTGCCGAATACAATATACCGGCCACCGTCTGCCATGATACGCTCGCCGGCACGCTTGAACCACTGAGAAGCCAGGCGATAACGTTCGCAACAGTCACTATCACCGCTACAAACCCAACAAGTGCAAACATAGGTACGCCGTGGTCTTCATTGGCCTTTTTTATCTCTATGGTCGAAAGCGGATATATCAGGCAGTTTAGAACGCACAGGAGTGTGGCTAGCGGATAGAATGTAAAAGGCGTATTTTGCCGTAAGGCAAGAGGCAGCAGCACAATCACCGCAGCACCAAGCGCCGATAGCGTTATGCCCGCCATCGCCCGCCGCGATATTCGCTCGCCGGTAAGCTTATTTGAATAAAACACCAGAACTACCGGCGTCAAAAGCAACAGTATACTCACATAACTAGCCGTACTGTGCACGAGTGCCACCGTAAAGGTAAGCGCTGCTACAGACATAGCCGCACCGGCTATGAGCACCGAACGAAGCGCTTTACCGGTAAATAAGCCTCTGCTTTGCCATATGATAGGCGCACAGCACAGAGCGACTATGGCGAACCGCAGCGCATTGAGCAAGAACGGGTCAAGCTCGCCAACGGCGTAGCGCATAACCATTGCGTTTGGCGCCGCAAGCGTAAATGACAAAAGCGCCAGCCAGAACCATGTTTGTTTTGATTTCATGCCAACTGCAGTATAGCAAACGTTAGCGTCATTACTGCAACAGTCATCCACTCGCAAATGTAGTTTTCGTTATGTCGCTGTGTACGATCCTTCTTTTGAACCCTTCCCGTCATTTTCTATAGCGTTTTTCGACTATAAAAAAGTGCCGCAGCATGGCGACACTTTTTTGCGAAGAGTAAGTTTAGTTACTTTTCTTCTTTTTGCTTTGCGGGACGCATGACGCGGGGGACTTGTGTAAACGAGCCACCAGCGGTTTGCAAGGCATCGACAGCCTTGGCGCTTGCGCCTTGCAGGTTTACTGCAACCGACTTGCTTACTTCACCACGGAACAGTAGCTTTACG
>JAKPIL010000038.1 GCA_029549845.1 bacterium | reverse complement strand
TATAACCAAGCTACAATAAAGGACTTATTTTTATGCCCGTACAATCACGACGCGGTTTTGCCTACAAAAGCAGCCGTTCACCCTACAGCAAACCAAAACCTCAGCGCAAGCCACATGGTCGCGGCCAATACATCAACCCCGAGCGGTTTGTAAAGGTAGCCACAGCTGCCACCGCCGAGGAATACGAAGCAAAGCACCTCTTTGCAGACTTTGCGCTCGACACACGTCTGCAGCAGAACATCTCTCAAAAGGGCTACATAACCCCAACCCCCATCCAGGACCAAACCATTGCGCTTGGACTCGCGGGTAAAGACGTCATAGGCATTGCCAGCACTGGCACAGGTAAAACCGCTGCTTTTGCGCTGCCTATTTTGAACCGTCTCATGAGCGACACGACCAGTAAAGCCCTGGTGGTTGCCCCTACGCGTGAACTTGCACAGCAAATTGAAGCCGAATGCCGCGACATGGGCAAGGGCGGTGGTTTCACCGGCGCACTCCTACTTGGCGGTATGGCGTATGGTCCGCAGCTGCGTGACCTGCGTGCAAAGCCACGTATCGTCATCGGTACCCCCGGGCGTATCAAAGACCATATAGAACAGGGCACCCTCCGACTCGACCAGTTCAACATCGTCGTACTCGACGAAGTTGACCGCATGCTCGACATGGGCTTTGTCGCCGATGTTCGTCTTTTGCTGGAGCAGCTCGCTCCAGTACGCCAGTCATTCTACTTCTCGGCTACCATGGATACTCGGGTCAATAACCTCATCCGCACGTTCTCTCCCGATGCCGAAATGGTCACCGTGAAAGCCAGCGACACCAGCGACAATGTCCACCAGGACGTCGTACGCTTTGGCGGCAAAACCGAAAAGCAAGAGAAGCTGCACGATATCTTGATCCACCCAGACACCGAAAAGGCCATCATATTTGAGGCAACCCAGCGCAGCGTTGAACGGCTCGAAAAAGACTTGCAAACACGCGGATTCAACGTCGCCGCCATTCACGGGGGCAAAAGCCAAGCGCAACGCGCCCGAGCACTCAAAAGCTTTAAAGATAACCAAGTGAAAATTCTTGTCGCAACCGATGTTGCCGCCCGCGGGCTCGACGTTGCAGACATAAGCCATGTCATTAACTACACCCAGCCACAAACATACGACGACTACGTCCACCGTGTTGGTCGTGCTGGACGCGCCGGCCGGATTGGCTACGCGCTAACCTTTGTAGAAAGTTAACCATGAGTGCCCAGAGCAACAACACCGCCTTCATGCTCAGCGATGCAGGCGTAGCGCTCAAGCAAACACTCCTCGACATGGTCACCGACAGCCTCTACATAACAAAGCCTGGCTACACACCAAACAGCGACCAGTACCCAGACAACATCATACCGTTTGTAGACAAACACCTCGAGTACCTTCGCACGCACCCCGCCACAGACCCCCAGCACTACATCTCAAACCTCCGCCTCATGACCCGCGTCCGGTAGCAAAAATGGCGTTCGCGCCAAAACCGCAGTACTATACTGGTATGACTTTTTCGTATTTTTCTCGCGGAGGTGTCGTGCTACCCATAGCGCAGGCGACAGTACTGCTTGCCAGCATCGAATATTCCTATGGTTACGGCGTGTATGAAACCATCCGTGTTTCGCACGGTATAGCACGTTTTGTAGATGAGCATTGCCGGCGGCTAGACCTATCCGCACAAGCAATCGGGCTCGAGCACAGCTACCAACCAAGTGAAATTGAACAGTATATAACAGATATAATTACCGCAAATGAAGTGGAAACGTGTAACATAAAGGTCCTCCTTATAGGCGGCAAGACAGCAGCCGATGCCGAGCTATACATACTGTGTCTTGCGCCGTATTTTGTTGAGCGAAAACTCTACAAAACTGGTTGCCACTGTACCACCTATGAGTACGAGCGTGTGTATCCGCATGCCAAAACGCTCAACATGTTGCCGAGTTATTTGGCGTATCGTGATGCGGCAAAAAACGGCGCACATGACTCACTGCTTATAAACCGCCGCGGTGAAATTACCGAAGGTACCCGCAGTAACTTCTTTACGCTAAAGGACAATACCATTTACTCACCACCAGAAGAAGACATCTTACTCGGCGTCACCCGCGACCACGTACTAAAACTTGCAAAAGAGCAGGGGTTCGAAATAGTTCACCGACCCATCCCGCTCGACTCACTCAGCAGCTACGACGCCGCCTTTCTCACCAGCACCAGCGCAAAAATCCTCCCCATTCAGTCAGTTGCAAATACAACATTCGAGACTGTACCAGCGGTGCTTCATGATCTAATGAGCACATTTAACGCAACATATTAATGAACAATAACTAGTCGGACGGGGCACTCGTAGCCGCTTCTTATGTTTATGTTGTGCGATGCTCATGCTTGCATAGTAGGGTACGCCATAGGAAAATAGTAAAATGTCCGAATTCCAACCCATAGACGCGGAGAGTGCCCAGACAGATTTGGTAAAGTCACCCATAACAATCCCTTTGCTGCCGAGGATGTTTGAAGAGGAAATAGCATATTGGCCTGATGAACAAGTAACCAACGACAATCCGTTATTTTCGTTAAGCATTGCCCCTATTGAAATACTAAAAAGCGCAGCTAATCACATGCGGACGTACCCATTTTCCGAACCTCAGACGTTAGATGCTAATCAGCTATTGGCTCTTCGAGTGATGAGCGCTAGCCTCGCAATGACTCGTCTGCTTAGATTCTTACAAAATTCAACGGTGAAAAGTAGGCTACATGTCCTACAGAAACGCAAAGTGTTACTGGTGGTATCGGCTTAACCCACCAGTATACAATTCTGAGATATGATGCTGGCGAAGTATTAATACCGAGAAAGAAAATGCCGACCTCACTGCACAGAAATAGTTCCTGGTATTACAACAATTCTTTAGGGATATACGTATGTGTCCAGGAGTTGAGTACAGAGTCAGGGATGGGCATAGATCTTCTTAAGCGGGCTATAGGCAAAATCGTGGAGCTTTTTGCTCCTCGGTTCGGGCATACAGATACCAATCAACAAGTACCCTTTGGTGTTCGTTTGGCATACCCCGGTGCTGCTTGAGTCTGGCACGGATCTGGCTGTTAACTCCACCTTC
>JAKPIL010000034.1 GCA_029549845.1 bacterium | reverse complement strand
ACAACGCTCATCGAGTTTATAGGTGCCCACTGGAGCGCACTCTCAAGATTGTGGCCCTTGGCCAGAGCGGCTACCAACGTAGAAGCATAGGCATCACCGGCGCCAGTTCGCTCGTACGGCGGAGCTGGGTCTGGGTACAGTGGCATTTTGTAGCGGTGCACTCCGTCGGAAGCGTACGCTCCGGCAGGACCATCGGTCACGACAGCAATCTTACACCCGTAGCTATGTAGTCGGTCAAGCAAATCGTGCACGTTGTCGTAGCTACCGCCAGTCACCAAAACCGCTTCTTCGCGGTTAAGAATGACCACCTCGGTTCGCGCATAAATGCGTCGCAAGCGTTCGACACCAGCCTTCATTTGGAATGTACCCGGCTGGAATGCGAGCCTAACCTCTGGGTTTTCTTCGAGCCACTGCGCTATATCGTCGGTATAGTCGAGCGCGTTTTCAGAAATGGAGCTAAAGTACACCCACTTTGGTATCTCGTTTTTACGAAAATGCGGCCACTGGTACGCGTATTCTTCGTGTTTGATAAGAATGGTGCGCTCTTCTTTGTACCACAACACGTAGTGAATGTTGCTCTGTTTTTTGCCATTTACATGCACAAAGCGCGTGTCGACGCCTTCTTTGCTGAGCGTGCGGGCCATTTCACGGCCTTCTTGGTCGCCCCCGACCTCTGTTTCAAAGGCAGCGTTCAGGCCTAAGCGACTGAATGACACTGCTGCGTTGGACGCGTTGCCCACCGCGTGAAGTGTTTCGGCGTGGTCAAACGGAATCTTCAACCCAAACGGTATAGCAAGCCATTCACCGTGCTCGTTTTTGTAGGTATGTTCGATATCGTCGATCAGTTTTATAAATACATCGGTTACTATGTCACCAACGCAGAGTACCTCTATTTGCTGTCTATCGCTCACATGCCCACCTTTTTTTCATACTCGTTATGCTTATATGTAACTATTGTGTCACAGCCTGCCCAGCCCCCGCAAGGCCAATCTTGCGGCACCGGCCAAAGCTGCGCTCACACGCTAGACGGCTTTACCGGCCGAGTTAAACGTGGCCAGTTTTTCTTCTACTACCGCTTGTACCGCCGGGACAACGTACTTGTTAAGCAATTTTGCCACAGAGTATTCTGCCGGGTTGTCTGCGAGGGTCTTTTCAAGCGTTTGGCGGTAGACCACGCGCATATCACTGTTTATATTCACCTTTGTAACGCCTATTTTCACAGCCGATTCAAAATAGTGCCCAGGGGTACCACTGCCACCGTGCAGGCTTATACCGCACGGAATGGCATCGCGCAGGCGCTGCAGCAGCTCCAGGTCAAGCTTTTTTGGTACCGGATATTTGCCGTGCAGGTTACCAACCGCCGCCGCAAAGGTGTCTATGGCCGTCGCCTCCACAAACGCTCGGGCGCCCTCTGGCG
Source organism: bacterium (assembly GCA_029549845.1). Taxonomy (GTDB): domain Bacteria; phylum Patescibacteriota; class Saccharimonadia; order Saccharimonadales; family UBA4665; genus JAGXIT01. Next base: position 1,218 of record JAKPIL010000034.1, on the reverse strand, counting down.
TGCTAAATGTTTTCTGTATTTCCTCGTAGTCAATGGTCTCTGTGTGAAGGTTCGAAGAGCCACCGAAGTAATGTGGTTCGCTTTCTACCAGCGCACCGGTAAACTTGGCGTACGCCACAACCTCGCGCGTTGCGGCGATGATTTCTTCGTCACTCGCATCGTGATTCGCCTGCGACACATCTATGTGAATGAATTCAAAACCGGCATCGATGCCCTTCTTGGCCGCTTCCACCGATGGGCTATGGTCAAGATTCACGTACATTTCTATGCCGTATTCACGCTTGACGTTATCTACCAGGTCACGCACGTTTGCAAGCCCCATGTCATCGACTTCACCCTGGCTCACCTCTACCAGCACTGGCGCGTTCATGTTCTGTGCTGCTAAGGCTACTGCCTTCAATGTTGCTTGGTCATCGAGGTTAAACGCCCCAAATGCCCAGTGCTCATCCCTGGCCTGCGCCATCCGCGCCCGCGCCTGCGCACAATTATCCCGTACTTGCTGCAATGTCAGTGCCATAACCCCTCCATTTCGTTGTTTTTAGTATACTGCTCGTGCTTGCGTTTGCCAACTTCAAAATGTATAATTAAAAAATGATTTTCAGGAGTTTCAAATAATTATGGGTCGCCGAACTTGTGTCATTGGAACAGCTACAGCTTGTGCCTTTGCAATTCTTCCCGCGGCAACCATGTCATCACCGCACACCGCTGGAATGTCCGAAACGGCTCATGCCACGGTGGTAGTTGATCCAAACAATCCTAATCGAGCCTCAATTTTTGCAGATACAAAAGCTGTGAAACCGCTGGGCGAGTTTGTTTGTGCATCAGGAATACCCGAACTCACGACTGGCGATGGCCAGGTAACAATTGCTGCAGGCTATCTAAATTCGGTCCTACCGAACAAAGCATTTTGCACCGATAAGGGAGTAAATCCAGTTACCGTAGTCAACTTACTGGCAAACCTGGCACTACCAATAGATTTTACCGGCTTTGGTGGCGATTCCGCTCAGCAAGGTCAGTAACGTGGTGCGCAGCCAGGCGAATGTGCTTGGCATCTATGCCAAAATGCTCAAAGAGTTCCTCTGGGGTACCACTCTCGCCGTAGTGATCGCGCATACCGATGCGCTTGAGTGGTACAGGGTGGTTTTCACCGAGTAGTTCGGCAATGGCTCCGCCCAGGCCTCCCGCAATCTGCGCCTCTTCCACCGTGACTACACAGCC
>JAKPIL010000010.1 GCA_029549845.1 bacterium | reverse complement strand
GCCAGCAATGCGCTCGACGAAGGTGACGAGCCGGCTGTGGTCGAAGAGTACCACAACGACCAAACCTTCCGCGCCGAAGGCTAGGCGAATAGTGCGGAGGGGTGCGCCCCTCCGCTTCCGAAACGAAGTGAAGCCGTATCTGGGAAATAGCCATCCCACACTAAAACACCCTGGTACATGCCAGGGTGTTTTAGTTCTGCAGGTTGCTTTTTACGGCAACGCGTAGTGTTTAAACACGACGTCCGAGTAACCGCTGTGCCACGGTGCGCCATGGCTGGCGCGGTGGTTTTGTACTGCGCAAGATCTCGCGCAACTGGCTAAGAGTCGATGGGGCTTGTGGGCTAGCCTGGGGTTCTATATCCGCTGGAGCTGGCCCGAACAGTCGGCGCAGTACTGTTCGGATGGGTTGTCTTGGTGAATTTTCTGTCTTTGGCTCATCATTTTCTGACTCGACTGCAGGTAGAGGTACTGCCTCCACGGAGGATACTCCCAGGAGTCTTTGTAGTTGTTTGTAGCTTTCGAGCACTTGCGTCCCCGTTTCTGGCAAGACATCGCGCAGAGCAGGGAGCAGGTTCTGGCTGGCGCTTTGGATTCGGTCTAGATCATAGCGGCCGAACGTTCGTTTAAACTGGGTCACAAAACGAAGCTCATGCGGGTGCCGTTCGACACTGGATTTGAACTGTTGACCAAATGGATTCTCAGGAGTCAGCGAATAGAGGAGATTGAGTAGTTCCGGAGCGGCTAAGGCTAGCTTGTCGGGCGAGAGGTTACTTGCTTGAGCAAGATGGGGCGAGACATATCGACGAATAAGTGGCAAATGTTCTAGAGGAGCTTGCACTGGGCTGCGGAGCTCTAAAATCACGGTCGCAAAACCTTGGCCAACATCGTATGCAGTGACGTCCTGTTCTGGTGTATTGTTTCGACGCCCAAACCCAAAGAGTCTACCAAAGAAGCTTTTTACTTCCCGAATGACCCGAACAACAGTTCCAAATATCCCTCGAGGGGCTGGTGCTTGTGCGCCGCGGGCTTCTGCGGTGACACGATTTTCTCGTGCCCGCATCGTCGCTGCGCCCACGCGCCCAGTTAACGTTGTGATTTCTTGCTGTAGTTCTTGTCGTGGATTTTCAAAACTGGAGAGAAATTTTATTTCAGTCTCGATTTGCGGAAGTTTTTCCTGAACCTTTGTTTGGAGTTCGGGAGCTTTACCGAGGATTGTCCTCGTTACTCGTGCATCTAGCCTGCGCCGGAGCGGCGGAACATGACTGGCTATTCGGTCGGCGGTCGTAAAACCAGTCTTGAAATTACCAGCTATCTCCTTTATCTTGGGTAGATGCTCTTCAACTGCTTCCGTCAGATTTGGCTGTGAAGCAACAGTTTCGATCAGCCCTGTGTAGGGCAATATACGTTGTATTCCACGTGCGACTTTCCCGTATGGATGCGGAAGTGCACACGTATTGCTCGCAGCCTTGCCGAGACGACGAATGGCGTCAACGGGAACTCCGCAAATTTCTATAGGCTGAATGCCTTCTCCTGCTAAGGGTGCTGTTCCTGGGCCGTCTTGAACTAGCCCACGGTGAGCCGTGGTAGGTGTTTCCATTGTGTACTCCTTTACGTTGTCTTTTCTGTACCCTCAGGCGTTATAAAACTCCCAAGTGCTTCAAACGGTTTACTCATCTGCTGTACCCATGTTTCTAGTTCGGCCAGGGCAGCAGGGTTGAGTGTGTAGAGGCGTTGCTGGGCATCTTTATGAACCTCTATAAGGTCGCAGTCGAGCAGTACTTTCAGATGCTGCGAGACGGCAGAGGGACTGACTTTGAAGTTTTCAGCAATGATGGTTGCAGCCACGGCGTTGCCACTGGCTAAGAGCTCGATGATCTGCCGACGGATTGGTGCGGCGAGTGCGTAAAATATGTCCATAACACCATGCTAAACCAATGACTTAATTAAGTCAACACTAAATTACGAATTATATACAGTTCTTGTTACATCACGAGCCAGCAGGCATCAATGCCCAGGTGGTAGGGCGGAGAGTGTATTTATAGCTGGACGGTAGACTGGGGGTCGTATACGCCATTGACGGTTGCACCGCACACTTCGCCCAGGAAGGCTCTCTTAATATCTGTGGTATTGTAGCTTTCGCAGCCAATCGTTTGTTGTGTGCCCATAAAATAGTGCCATTGTTGGCTTGGGGTTTGGTAAAACAATTGCACGTTACCACCGCCTGGAAAACCGACTTGCATGGTGGCGGTAGCGTAGCCTACCGATTTACTTGTTTTTTGCTCGAATTCATAAAGTATCATGCTCCCGTCTTTTGGGATATCGTTTCGTGCATTAGTGTACAATATCCAGAATGGTTGAATCTCTCGAGCGTATGTTTCGTAATCGGTAGTATCTGCACAGCTGACACTAGTATCATAGGTAGCTTCCTTCCTATCTCGCAGAAGGGTTAGTCCGCAGTGGACATTTGTGCTGTCTAAATGTAAGGAGGAAGCGCCGTTGTTGTATGTATTGGGTACAACAACAGGCTTAAGACCAGCTCCCACGAGTACCTTTTTGGCCGTTGAGTATGCTGCGAGCGCATTCTTTTGCGTTCCAGGGAAGGTCACTCGTTCGGTAATGACCGGAACGACAGAATAATCATATCCTTCTAGATGTAAGGGTGCAGGTTTGCCTAAAGGATCGTTGCTAGTAGGGGCTTTCGCCAGAGCCGCTTTTATCCGAGCAATCACATCCTGAGCAGATTTAGCGGGTTCCGTGGATACGGTAATGTTCGTATTCTGAGAGGTAGTACTGGTCTTTGCAGGGCTAGGGTTTGGCTTCTGAAAATAGTCTTTCCCTAAGACCATACCCGAAACAACGAGTACCGCTAAAATTGCTGCACATATGGCAAGAAATTTTCTGTTGAACCTGCTCGCTTTCGGCATTTTTTCATGTACGTCCGATGGTGCTGCGCCTAAGTTTGACTCGGTATCTGTCTTGAGATCATGCTTCGAAGACGGTGCGTCCTCGTCAGTTTTGCTCTCGACTGTAGACGGTGCGTTACTCATGTGCTGCTCCTGCTGTTATAGCGTTTGTATACTCTCACTATACTCGGTGGGCGCAAGACCAACAATTTCGCTGCGCTAAACGTTTTCTCGGAGCGCGTGATGTTGCTACTGATTAGAAATCGTGGTAGAATTGTACCTGTTATATCAAATTCGAGCTGGTGTGAGTTCGCTCGCATCTTGGCGGTAGAGGAGAGGATTCTCTTCACGAATGTAAATGGGGTACACCCAGAAAGGGGCATATTTTGCCTACCATTAACCAATTGGTGCGCAAACCACGTGTGCGCGTGACGACCAAGACGAAGTCACCTGCACTCATGCGCGTCACCAATAACCTAAAAACCAAGCACTACGAGAAACCAGCGCCATTCAAGCGCGGCGTGTGCGTAAAGGTTACGACCAAGACACCAAAGAAACCAAACTCAGCCCTCCGTAAGGTCGCCCGTGTGCGCCTGGGCAACGGCTACGAGGTATGGGCCTACATCGGTGGCGAAGGTCACAACTTGCAAGAGCACGCCGTGGTTATGATTCGCGGTGGCCGCGTAAAGGACCTTCCAGGTGTGCGCTACCACATTGTGCGTGGCACACTTGACCTCCAGGGTGTCCAGAACCGCAAACAGGGTCGTAGCAAATACGGCGCCAAGAAGGAGAGCAAATAATGATATATGTAGAACCTTGTCCAAATAACAATGGTGCGGTATGCCCTGTGCTAGACAAATACTATACCGGAGCAGTTGTTGCTTCAGGGGATAGCGAGTCCATACGGCCTGCCTTAGATGCTACAACTGAACAACCCTGTGGAAGCAATTGTCCTATTGCTCGCGAAGCACGGACATATGGTGAAGCAGCGGTTATCGAATTATTTAATGAGCCAGATTTTGAAGGTCCAAACGCGGAGGATACCAAATAATGCCACGGAAAGTAACAGCGTCATTAGTGCGCGATATCCCAGCTGACCGCGTGTACGGAAGCGTACCAGTGCAGCGCCTTATAAACCGCGTTATGCGCGATGGTAAAAAGCAAGTGGCCGAACGCCTGGTATATACCGGCATGCAAACTGCAGCCAACAAGCTAAAGGTAGAAAACCCACTCGATGTTTTCGAGCAAGCTTTTAGCAACATCCGCCCAAGCGTAGAGACTCGTTCTCGCCGCGTTGGTGGTGCAAACTACCAGATTCCGTTTGAAGTGAAAGGCCAGCGCCAGAACCACCTCACCACGATGTGGTTTGTGGCTGCCTGCCGCGCCCGCAAGGGCGTAAGCATGGCCGACCGGATTGCGGCCGAGCTGATGGATGCCTACAACAACCAAGGTTCAGCCGTGAAGAAGCGTGAAGATACGCACCGCATGGCCGAAGCTAACCGCGCCTTCGCGCATTTTGCCCGAGGCTAAAGTGCCTACCCTGAAGGAATATCTTGAGGAATATGGAGAAAGAATAGAGCAAGGTGATTTTTCCTCATCTTGTCCGAGGGGTGGTAGCCAAGGGGCATGCCCAATTCTTATGGAACATCATTACGAACTACTCGGTGGCATCGAAAATCCAAAGAATCCAACTACTGTAGCTGCATTAGAGAGAGCATTGACCTACCTAGTCTTTAGGGGCGATGTTAAAACACGAAATGAGCCTTGTAGCCCAACAACATGTGAGAATAATATTTGAAAAATACGGAAGTTATATAAGGGGTAGAAATTCAATGGCAGACAAGAAAGTACTTATGAAAGACATCCGCAATATGGGCATCATTGCCCATATCGATGCGGGTAAGACG
>JAKPIL010000200.1 GCA_029549845.1 bacterium | reverse complement strand
GCCAGCAGCCCCTCCAATAAGGTTTTTTGCAGCTCACTAATTTGCTGTCGAATACTCGGGGCAAAGCTCGCGCTCACCCGCATACCATAGCCTTCAGCTTCGCTGCTCTGGTTGTATGCATCGACAGCCGCCTGTAGCTGGTCGCCAAACTCCACGACGTCTCCACCCTTGACGATAGTTCCCCCAATGGGAATGGAGCTATAAAACTTCGTAGCGCCATCCACGCGCTCACCAAACCGTTCAAAGTGACTTTGTACGTTCTGGACCTCGCCGGTCAGTGGGTTTTTGGCTTGCTCAATTGGGCTAATGACAGACACGTCTTTGATGAGACTCATATTTTGGTCTTTTATAAATGCTGTTGCTTTCGTGGCAGCGGCAACAAGCTCTGACTCAGGTAGGTTAGAGTCCTTTGTCGAGAAAAACGACATGACAGCATCGTCACCACGCTCAGTAAAGCCAAAGTGAGCTGCCTCAAACTTTAGTTCGCTACCGCCGGGAGTAACACCCTGTGCCGCCATTGCTCGCTGAAGCTCTTGGCTACGACTGGCTGCATCGGTCTTTTCTTCATACTGCACGACGACCGTCGCAAAGTTGCTCAGGCTGCTCGTTTGCACCATTTTGACCCCAGGTTGTTTCATGAGGTATTCGCTGACCGGCTTTGCAAGCTCGCGGTCAACTTTGTCGGCATCATTCACAAAATACGTCGCCTGGCCAATCGCATACGGGATACTGATGGAAGGAAAACCCTCTCGTTTTAGCAGCGTGGTGTAACTTAGCACGCCAAACCCTGCTATCACCAGCGCGAGCAAGGCAGTTAGCCGCTGTCGATTATAAAAATAGAGCGCAAATCGTTGCAAAAACCGTAGATTTTCTTTCGGTTTTTTTGCACCCTTCTGCAAAGCGGCGTTGGCCTTAGTCATGAATGTTCTCCTTATGTTTCTACCCTACATTGTAGCAAAATTATCTTAATTACTGCACGAAATCATACGGCCGAGCCCCATAAAGTAGCGTACAATTAGGCCTGTAAGCATAAGGAGAAATGTATGAGTATACTTGACGATATCAAAGCAAAGGCTGATACGAATGGTGACGGCAAAATTTCAAAAGACGACCTAGAGGCGCTAAAAGGTGGTGAGCACGACGAAATCATTGAACAGCTCAAGTCAAAAGCCGACCTGAACGACGATGGCAAGCTTGATCTCAGCGATCTCAAAGACATCAAGGGAGATGTTGGGGGCTTGCTGGGCGGGCTCAAAGACAAGCTATTTAAATAGCCGCGCGCAAAAGCAAAAGGACGTCTTTCGGGCGTCCTTTTTTATATAACTAATTAGATAAAAATTTCTTGTGCGTTCGGGTAACCATTGTACCCTTTGTGCGACATACTGCGACAGTACGCACCCGTGTCGTATATGGCGACCACATCGCCAATGTTTGCCCTGCGCAACTCGCGCGATTCTATGCCCTCTGGGTCGCCGGGTGCTGGCGTGAGTATGTCGCCCGTTTCGCAGTTGTGCCCCACTACGACGTACTCGCTGGTTTCGGTGCTGTCATTCAGCACAGCCAACCGGTGCTGGGCACCGTACATACCAGGGCGCGCGAAGTCATTCATGCCAGTATTGAGCCGTAAAAAGGTGTGCCCATCAGCACCCGTATCGACCACATCCACAACGCTGGCGAGCAGCACACCCGCATGGCCAACGAGCCACGTGCCGGGCTCAATCTCGAGCCGTAGTTTTCGCCCCGTTTTTTCTGCGTACCCCTGTAAAAGTTGGCCAAATTTCACCCCGACTGCCTGCATATCCGTCTCGCGTTCATCGCCGTAACGGTGAATTTTATACCCGCCGCCCATGTCCAGACTTGTCACATCGGGCATGGCTTCGACTATCTCGAGTGCTGTTTCCATCATTTTTCCCCACATACTCGGGTCCGCACCAGAGCCGATGTGTATATGCAGCCGGTCAATGCTCACTCCATGTGCAGCGACGATTTCTAGGGCTTGCGGCACGTACGCCTGCCACAGCCCAAAGCTGCTATTTGCCCCACCCGTAGTCGTGCGGTTATTGTGCCCCGCCCCAATCCCCGGGTTCACCCGAAGCCCAACAGTACTCGGGTGGTTTTCGGCCGCAAGGAACAACTCAAGCTGGTGAAGCGAGGTCGCAACATACTGAACACCCTGCGCTAATAGCTCAGTCAGATTGTGCGCCGGCTGCTGGCTCGACAGACTAATTTTCTCACCCGGGACGCCCTGTTCCAGGAGCTCCTGCGCCTCATACCCAGAGCTCGCGTCAAACTCTAGCCCAGCCTCGTGGAACAGCCGAATCACCTCTGGATGGTTGTTCGCTTTTACAGCGTATCTGTTAATAAGCCCAAACGGCAACTCAAGATTGAGCAATATATGTGCTCGTTCTGCAAGTACATCCCGTGAATACACAAAGCACGGCGTCCCCTGCTCCCGCGCAATATCACGAAGCTGCTGCTCATTCCACTGCGTCATTCCGCTACCTCTACGCCGCGCCAAAAGGCAACGTATCCGCTAAAGTCTTTGTGTACGCGTTCGATAGCGCTCGGTTTTGGCTCTGGGTAGCTCCAGGCAGCGTCTTCGTTTTTCTGTCCGCCTACGGCTACGTGGTAGTACTGGCACTCGCCCTTCCAGGGGCACGTGTAGGGCGTTGGGCTCTTTTCGAGTAGGTCAAATGTAACGCTTGCCGGCGGGAAATACCAGTTCCCTTCTATGTATATTAGGTCGTCTTTTGCCGCCTCAGCTATCACCGTTCCGTTCCATACTGCCTGCATACTCACCTCCCTTTCCTACCAGTATACGCTACCGAGTTTGCCTGAGATAGGCGCGGAGCTTATCGAGCTTTGGGTTTATAACCATCTGGCAGTACGCCTGCTCTGGGTGCTGTTCGAAATAATTGTGATGGTACGCCTCGGCCTCATAAAATGTCCCAAGCGGGACAACCTGCGTGACTATGGGAGCTCCGGCTTCACCCCGGAGTGCACTAATAACAGATTGGGCTTTCACCGCATCTGCCTCATCGCTATAAAAAATAGCCGACCGATACTGCGTACCCTCGTCTGCACCCTGGCGGTTTAGGGTTGTCGGGTCGTGGGTGGCGAAGAAGATATGCAGCAGCCGCTCCAGCGTAATTTTTGCATCGTCGTATTCCACCCTAACTACTTCGGCATGACCAGTTTTGCCGCCGCACACTTGCTCATACGTAGGGTCCGGCACGTCTCCGCCCGCATAGCCCGGCACCACCCGCGTAACACCCTCCACCCGCTGGAATACCGCCTCCGTACACCAAAAACACCCACCACCCAGCACAATCGACCTCACGAAGTTTTCCCTCTTTCGTCAAGCAATTTCACGATATCAGGAAGCATCGCCGCAATGATGATTAAGACGCCGCCGATATATATCGGGGCTCTCAAGTTTTCGTCGAATAGTAAAGCTCCTAACGCAACTGCAAAAATGACTTCGAGCAGCCCGATGAGGCTCGCAATGCTTGCATCTACCATCCGATACCCCACCAACCCAAGCCAAAACGCAGCCATATTGACCACCGCGTACGCCACCAGCCATCCCCACTCCGTCGTAGCTTGGAATGCAACTTGTTGCTCAAAGATTATCGACACCACAAAGTGCGTCAGGACCACAAACACCCACCCATACCAAGCGACAAGCGCTGATGAGTACTTTTCGGGGATTCGCTTCGCGCTCGTCATTTCTCCTCCGCTCGCAAAGCCATTGAAGATAGCCAGTGAGAGCCCAAGCGGCGCAAAAACCAGTACAGATGTACCAAACACAAACACAAGACCCACGAATGCCACGGCCATTGCAGCTAACTTAATACGTGTGATTGATTCACCGATGTAAAACTTAGCAAATATGTAGGCCGTAATGACCAGAGTGGCATAAAAAATAAGCTGCACCGTCCCAATTGGCGCATGGTTGAACGCGTAGTACAGGGGTGCCTGTGTGCACGCAGTCAGTACAAAATACACTGTGAAAAATCCCCAATCCGCGCGGTCAATCTTTCGAATACTGCGCGTCAGTAGCAAATACGGAAGCATCATAGCTACTATGAGAATACCCCTCATCCAGGCCTGGAAAAATGGCGGGAATGTTTCACCCATCAGCTTTGACCAAACTCCGTACGATCCGTACAATACGGCAGCCAGTAGAAGAATCAGGTAGCCCTTCAGATGAAATTCGTGGTGCGCACTCATTCAGCACGCCTCAGTAGCTTTGGCCCTAGTTTCGTCGCGACAAGTGTAGCTAGAAGCGCCGTCACCAGAACCATATAAATCGTGAATGCAAGGTGCTCAAAATCATACTGCGTGATAATCGCCAGTGAGATTAATCCGGCGATGCACGCAGCAATATATTCATAGGGCTTTTCTGAGTCTGGATGAGTAAAGGCCTTATTAATTGTCGGGAAAGTGGCCAGCGCGTCTGACACGATGCTACATACAATAGCTACGTTCCCTTCCCCGCTGATTTGCCACAGCACCAGCCCAAGCAGCGCAAGACCCCCGCACACCAAGTCAAACCGTTTGATTTCCCAGGCCGGATGCTTTGCCACAAAAGTACTGAGAAAAATGAGCAATGGAGAGAAGCCGCTCAGGAACACATACAGGGCATCACGGAATGAGACGTCTTTCGAAAGCATTGCTGCGAACGAAATCATTGGTGCCAGCGCAACGACGCCCCATGTCACTCTGTTCGGCCGTGCTTTCCCTTGCAAAACCGCCCAAACATACGCCACCGTCCCAATCATGAAGATGACGATGGCCGCATATATCCAGTTCGGGTTAATCATAGTGGTAGTATACGGTATTCGTGGCCGGTGGCGATTATGACTTTTTGGATGTCTTCGGGTTTTAGAAAAACCGTTGCCGTATTGTCGTTGGGGTGAAAACCGAGTTCTGGCTCTTGCATAAGCGATTCGTCTACTATGACATGCGTGGTTTCAGCCCCCGGGTGAAGCAGCCCGAATATACCGACACTTCCTGGATGAACGCCCACCAGTTCCTCAACCCGCTCCGGCCGAACAAACTGCAACTTTTTCACCCCGCAGGCTTGCGCCAAATTCTTCATATCCAGTCGGTTCAGGCCGCGCATGGCCACCATCCAGACCTGCTGCTTTTTTTCATCGGTTACGAGCAGTGTTTTTACGGGCACTTTTTCAGGTAATTTCATACTGCTCTCTGCCACCGTAAACACTGCCTCATGTTCCTGCAAGCGGTATGGTATGTTCTGCGCTTCCAAAAATGTATACACTGCTTCTCGCATAGAAACCAGTATACTGCAGCGCGCTATACTAAAGCATATGGCGTTTAACCACTACGCAAAACTGAAAAGAATTCTCGATGACGAGCCGGTGGGCTGGTATATACGGCGCGTAGATGAGCCCACCACGGCGCAGACCTTTCGCGGCGAGCTACGGCACTTTGACCACTACTACCGCCTTTGCCACGCCGATGGCACGCACATAAAATACGGCAAATTCCAGCAGCTCGACCGCCTCGCAAGTGCAATTCACACAGACACAACCAACCTCCCCGTCATCGATGAGTAGACGGTCAATCTTTTTTTTCTAAAACTCTGCAGATTTCCTGCCAGCCGTCCACAAAGGATTTGTCTCGAGCTCGTTTGGAAGCATCGTTCATTTTCTCGAGATGTTTGACCTCCTTTTGGACGGTTTCGGGCAACTCATCAAACAGCACCTTGGGTTGTGTCCACCAGCAAGCATTTTGCTCGGTCGGTTCGACTTCAGCTAAAAATGCGTAATTTCCGTCGTCATCGACGGCGTATGGCATCCACTGATTCATTTTATCCATATCGATCTTAATGTAATACTGCGCCCTGACAATATCATCAAAGTCGACCGATTTTTTGGGCGCAATAAATCGCTGTATTTTACTAGGAAACCATCGTTCAATTTCCTGCCTAACACCATCGAGAGTATCTATGAAATCTTCGCTGTACAATACATAAAATTTATCAGACAGAATTGCAACCGCACCAGAGTCCGGCGAAAGTAGCTCAGCGCTCATCACAAAAAAACCATGCTCTATTCCATCCTCGCCTTTTGAGCTCACGTCAAACATGTCGATTATCTGTCGTATATCCGTTTGTCTGAAAAAACCAAGTGCCATAATTTATACTGTTTGCTTCCTACTACGTATAGTAGCATACCCACTAAATTTCATCTGTAATGGCAATTTTCCTATGTTAATTTCGTATCATCTTGTGTTTGTTCAGTAGCGCCACGTCAATACGACCGCTCTATACTACAGGGTATTTTCTAGCAGCCACTTGGCAATTTCATCCACGTCCAAATGTTCTACTGCAATCTGCACCACAAAGTCTTCAATCTGCTTTGGCGTAGCCGTAAGCTTCACACCATTGCGCCGTAAAAACACACCGCAAACTGTCACACCAGTTCGCTTATTGCCATCCACAAATGGGTGATCACCTATGATGTTTCGCATGTAGACGGCCGCCTTTTCGTACACTGTTTTATACTGCTCTACGCCAAATGCCTCTTGTGCTGGTGCCTCTATAACCGACCGCACCCTACCCTCATCACGCACACCGTGCGAACCACCGTAGTCTTCAATTACCAAAAAATGAAGCTGGAGAATTTCCTCAGCCGAAAGATAGTGGGTCATCGATCTGCAAGATTTTTGAGTGTTTCACCATACTGCTGTTTGAAATCGGCATATTCTTCGGCTAGGGTAATTTGCTTGGTGACGGCCGGCTCGAAGGTAATCTTTACAGGATCCCCCACCTTTAGGCCCATCCGTTTAAACTCTTTTGCTGGGAGCGTTACACCGGTACTCGTACCAATCTTGATCGAATTTTGTATGGTCGTATATGTCATGATTCTATGCTAGCACAGATGTCAAAACATTACAATGTTATTATAATGTTTACATCTTTGTTTCTGTCATTTCGAGCGAAGTCGAGAAATCTATGCTTGTTATTGTTTTGGTGGGAGCGTGAGCGTAAAGTCACGGCTAATTTCTAGCAGGCGTGGCAGATTATCATCATCGAGCACCTCACCTTCAGCGAGAAGCCACGTTTTCATCTGCTTGCCGCCAAACTCAAAGTAGCCCATGCCCGGTTCCTGTAGCAGCCGCTCAAGCATTTCGGCATCTGCCTTCACGATGAGCTGGTCGGCCTTAACGCCAAACGCCATATTCCTATGTATAAAGTAGCCCAGCCCGCCAAACATCTTACGCTTGGCAACATCCACCGCCCAGCCGGCAATGATTTCATCTATTCGTTCCTCAAGCCCCACATCGTACGCCATGTTTAACCTCGAGAAAGACTTTTGCAGAATGGTGCAGTCCAGGATGAAAAGCGAGCACCGGAGCGCAGGCGTATTGAGATACGACGGAGCGAGGAGTGAAGTCTTTCGCCTGGAATACGCCGTTCTGCATAAGTCGTTATACCCGTACTCCTTCGCGGGCCTTGTTGGCCCAGTGGTCGGCCAGCTCATTGCCTTCGTGGCCCACGTGGCCGCGCACCCAGATGAGTTCAGCCTGGCTGGCACGGTACAACGGGCAAACCTCCTGCACAATGTCGAGGTTTTTTATTTCCCCGCCCTTTTTCTTCCAGCCCTTGGCTTCCCAGCCCAGCGACCATTTGGTAATGACGTTTATCCAGAACTCGCTATCGGTATGTATCTGGCACGGCTCGCCGCCAGCGTGTTTCAATGCCGCCATGATGGCATAACCTTCCATGCGTATGTTTGTGGTCTCTGCCCCACTGGGCTCGCCACCAAGCACAACAGGCTTGCCTTCGCTCACCACAGCGAACCCACCCGGCCCCGGGTTCGGACTCGCGCTGCCATCGGTAAAATATATAATCATTGGTTTATTATGTCACACCTATCTGGATTGGAGCGCATCAAGCCCAACACCCGCCGCAGCAAACACCTTCCAGTCCAGTTTCGCATATGCTTCGTCTGTCATGC
>JAKPIL010000196.1 GCA_029549845.1 bacterium | reverse complement strand
CGAATGGTGTTTCTGGCGTCGTAAGGATGGGGGTGACCTCGCGGCACAGCCGGATGTAGTTTGGCCGCTTGTCTTTGGCCATGGCTAGCACCATCTTCTCTGCCTCGAGTGCATCGCACGGGCACAGCACGACCATGCCAGGCATAACGCGCATGAGGGCAATGTCTTCAAGCATTTGGTGTGTTGCGCCGTCTGCGCCAGTGTAGAGCCCAGCGTGCCCGCCAACTATCTTCACGGGTACATCATTCAGGCACGCCGTGGTTTTTATCTGCTCCCAGTTGCGCCCCGGGCTAAATGCGGCGTAGCTTGCCACAAATGGAATCTTACCCGCCAGGGCCAGCCCAGCGCCAACCGTCGCTAGGTTTTGCTCGGCAATGCCGATTTCTATAAACCGGTCCGGAAATGCCTTTTGGAACCCGTCCATTTTGATAGACCCGGTGAGGTCGGCGCAGAGTGCCACCACATTTTCGTCGAGCTCGCCAGCCCGCACCAGCCCGCGCCCAAAACCACTGCGCGTTGCATCTGGTTTCACGTCATTTGGTACTGGCAACAGATGTAAATCGCTCATTTTTTCACCCCATTTTTGCGAATGACACTAAACGTTACTCCTAATATCACAAAGGCAATCCCCGCATCGATAAGAAGATTTTTCACCTCTAGGTGATGCCCTGCTGCGTCCGCTGGATACGCCTTACCAAACTTACTGTCCTTACAGCTACCTATAAGATATGTCTGCGTGATGTATCGTAACGGCATGCCACGTTCCGTCGGCCGCAATTCGGTATCCTGCATTCCAACATAACAAGTAAGACTTGGGCCCTTAAATGGAAAAACGTTCGCAAAGAATAATATAGCGGCCAACGATAAGAGCACACCCCATTTTTTACTCATGTTCGCTCCTGATTTTGCCGCCTAGAGTGCGGAGCTCGTGGAGGGCTTCGCGGGCTTGCTCGTGGTTTGGCGGAACACCGTGCCAGTGGAAATCGTATTCCATGAAGTCGACGCCCTTGCCTGGTACGGTGTAGGCCAGAATGCAGACTGGTTTTTCGGTGACGGCTTTCGCCATGGCGCAGGCGTCTATAATCGCCTCTATGTCATTGCCATTTATTTCCATGACGTGCCAGCCAAACGCCTCCCATTTGCCTTTCAAATCTTCAAGCGGCATAACGCTTTCGGTAGGACCATCTATCTGTATATTGTTCCGGTCGACGATGACGGTCAGGTTTGTGAGGTTGTATTTGGGCGCGAGCATGGCGGCTTCCCACACATTGCCCTCGTTTAGCTCACCGTCGCCCATAACAACGTATATGTGGCGGTGCGACTGCTTATTTAGGCGAAACGCGAGACCTATGCCGCAAGCTTGGCTAAGACCACAACCGAGCGGACCACTGGTATTCTCGAGCCCAGGCAACTTCTTCCGCTCTGGGTGACCCTGCAAGCGCGTGCCAAAACGACGCAGAGTGAGTAGCTCTGCCTTGGGGAAAAAGCCCGCTTCGGCCATGGTGGCGTATTGCACCGGTACGCAGTGACCGTTGCTCAGGAGGAAGATATCCCGTTCATCCCAGCTTGGATTTTTGGGGTCGTAGTTCATGACATCGAAGTACAGGGCGGTAAAAACATCGGCCAGGCCAAGTGGCCCTGCGCTGTGCCCGCTCCCAGCGCGTTCCAGCATGCGAATAATATCCTCCCGGATGGTATTCGCCTTTTGCTCTAACTGTTTGATTGTATGTGTTCCCATTCTGCTCATGATTATACAACCTGACTCTCAAAACCCCTAAACACGAAAACACGCATCTGCTACTCTTTTAGTGTCTAAACAAAAGGAGAAAACAAAATGCGTGTTCTACGCCAACATCATATAACAAACCTGGTTGCTGTGGTAGATGAGTTTTTACCCCGAGAGGATGTTAGTCCTTTTGGTGGTAGGCCTGTAAAGCTGCACCAGAACGAAGTCATTGCACTCTTGGTCTTCAGTAGTCTGTCTGCACCGCAACGGACGCTTACGGGGATATACACATGGGCACAGGTGCATTACTACCGACGATTCAATCTGCCAGCCTACAGTAGCTGGATGCGGAAATGTCATCAGGCATTACCAAGGATGTATTACATCCTTGACCAGCTTCTCGTCAAGGATGCGCCCCTGCGCTTCATTGATTCAACAATGCTGCCCGTTTGTCGACTCGTAAGAAGCGAGCGACACAAGGTGACCAAAGGTACAGCCGACTATGGTAAAAACCATCAGGGATGGTGGTATGGGTTCAAATTACATGCAGCCTGTAATCCCAAAGGTCAGCTCTGTGCGATTCGTTTCACGCCAGCTAACGAAAGTGATAGCCAACAGATACCACACCTGATCAATGATGCAACTAGAGTCGCCGTAGGTGATGGCGGGTATACAGCCTCGGTCATGCGACGCAAGATGTGGCAAGAACACCATACTTACATACTGTCACCACCACATCCCAAACAAGCAAAGAAAGTACTAACACAGTGGCAGCTACTTCTATTGCAAGCTCGACCTAAGATTGAGTGTACATTTGACTATCTCAAAGAACATTTACTCTTGGTCACTTCATTTCCTAGAAGTGTGAACGGCTACGCCGTTCACTACATACGAGTACTGCTCAGTTACCAGTTGGCGTGGGGGTTTTGAGAGTCAGGTTATACACTTTTGCGCGCAAGGGAGGAAAGGTTTTGGCTGCAGTAGAGTCATGAGACATGAGTGCGGCCGCAGGCCGCTTGTTATCCGTCGCGCAAGCGACTTAGCTAGTAGTGGCCATGCGGAAGCTCCTGGCTCAGGTGTTGTCGGCTTTGACAACTTCCGTCAGGCG
>JAKPIL010000162.1 GCA_029549845.1 bacterium | reverse complement strand
CAGTTTGCACATGAGGGCGAGCACGTCGTCATAGCCTGCGACACCCGCGAATCATCACAGCACCTCGTAGAGCTGCTTACCGGTGGCCTGCGGGCCGTGGGCGTACACGTCGTATTTGCTGGGGTAATTCCCACACCCGGCCTGGCCTACATAACCGCGCAGCACCCCGAATTCGTCGCCGGCGTCATGGTCACCGCCAGCCACAACCCCTATGAATACAACGGTGTAAAAGTATTTAGCCCCGCCGGCGGCAAACTGACCGATGCTGCTGAAGAGCGGCTCAATACCGACATAGAACAGGGTGTGCCAGACCGTTTAGACCCTCGTCATTCCGGACTTGATCCGGAATCTAGTCTGGAGATACACGAAGCATACGCGCAAGAATATGAAGATTTCCTTGTCGCCTCAGCCGGAGATGTGCGCCTGGAAGGCATGAAGCTCGTGGTCGATACTGCCCACGGCGCCGCCAGTGGGATTGGCCAGCGTGTCTTTACACGGCTTGGCGCAGAGGTGACAGCCCTGGGTGATGCGCCAGACGGTCGCAACATAAATGTCGATTGCGGCGCAACCAACACACTCGCCCTGCGCAGTGCAGTGGTGGACGCACAAGCCGCCTTAGGCATTGCCGTAGACGGCGACGCCGACCGCCTGATGATGGTGGACGGCGAAGGCCGCGAGTGCACCGGCGACCACCTACTGTATCTGCTCGCTGTGGGCAATGGCTACCGCAACGTTGTCGCAACTGTTATGACAAACTTGGGCGCCGAGCAATCTATGGCCGCCCGCGGCATCAGCCTTGAACGCACTGCCGTCGGCGACCGCTACGTGCTAGAACGACTTATCGAAACCGGCTACCACCTAGGGGGCGAACAATCTGGGCACATCATCTTGCCAGATATCACCACAACTGGCGATGGCCTCCTGGCCGCCGTGCAAGTACTACGCGTCCTGCAAGCCTCGGGGAAAGCCCTGGCCAGCTGGCGAGACGAGGTAGAGCTCTTGCCGCAATGTCTCGTCAATTTCCGCATTGCAGACAAAATGAAGTTAAACTCACCAGAGGTCACAGACTATGTCCAGGTGAAAACCGCTGCACTCGGCACCACCGGGCGTATCCTGGTGCGCCCCAGCGGCACCGAGCCCCTTGCCCGCGTGATGGTAGAAGCCCCCAATGCCGAAGCCCTTGCCGCCGAAATGGCACAGCACATAGAAGGGTTAGTCCAGTGAAGCCATTTCCTACCGTCTTTTCTGACTCAGAATCAGTCCTGCAACCCAAATCGGTAGACCCGGTGAGCGCTGAAGCACTTCAGGCACTTGGTGGCAAAGGTTTTCACATCCAAATAGGCATCACCCAGGCAGATGTACCGGCCCTGCAGGCGCTTTCTGTGCAAGAATCAATCATAAAATACTGCCCGCGCGACTGCACCGAGCGCTTCAAAGACCAAGAAACGGTGCGCGAATGGCTGCGCAAAGAACGCCTTGTCTTTCTGCTCAAAGAAGCGGGCACCGGGGAACTTGCCGGTATAGCCTGGACGGGGCCAGGAACCTCCCCTCACATACCCGATGGAAAGCTGACGGGCGGTGTTCGTCTCAGCGAACATTTTCAGGGGCTAGGGCTCGCCACGCCATTCCTCGCGGCAGCACTTGCGCATACCAAACACGCCTATTCATCTGAGCTCCTGTGGTTTGAATGCTGGCAAAGTAATGCCGGCGCCGTCCACATCTACCAAAAACTGGGCTTCCAGATAGTAGGCACCGAACCCGGCGCTCGCCCCACCCCCACCGGCCCCCCAGAACCCGACACCCGCGTATATATGATACTTGCGTAGAGTTTTGTTTTATGCTATAATTTAATCATGAATAGACCAATTGTTACCCATGAAATCGATCCAAAGTGTGCAACCGGTATTGCAATGGCAAGCCGTGCAGACACAATGAATCACCCCTACCTTTCCGCGGTTGAACAGGTTGGTGGGCTTTATGATCAAACTGGCGTACGAGTCACGAGATTCATGCAAGGTAGTCCGGTGGTTAGTCGCGTCGAAGCTAAGCTCTCATCAGCACGCGAAGAGCTGGTTAACAAAGGAACGGAACTGGCGAAGAGTAGACTAAGAAGAGCTGTTTGCCCCCTAGCCGGTCAAAGTGCTTGCGCAGGAGCATGCAAAGCTGAAATCGTTCCAGCATTCCCAGAGTTGCAGAAATAGTTTACCTCTGCTAAAATAGTTTTGTTACCAAAGACAGTGGCGTCATTCTTCGCTTAAAGCTACGAATGATTAAGAATGCCACCGAGGCGACGAAATCACTTTATTTCGTTTTGCAAAGCGCTTTTGGTATACCCAAGGCGCTTTTCTTATGTAACAGAGTCATGAACTCGTATCGGTCGATTGCGTTCATTCATGATTCATCATTCATTATTCATCATTCACTCCAAAGGAGTAACGAATGGCACTAAACAAAAGTCAAAAAGACGATGTAGTCGCGGAAGTTTCCGACCTACTGAGCTCTGCTAAGATGACCGTGGTCGCAAAATACCAGGGCACCACTGTGAAGGCGCTCCAGCAGCTCCGTCGCGATGCCCGTGGCAATGGCACCAAAGTCAAAGTGGTCAAAAACCGCTTGGTCATCAAGGCTATGCAGCAAAACAGCTCGCTAAAAGACACAAACATTAGCGACCTCCAAGGTATGCTTTTGTATGCGTTCAACAGCGAAGATGAGGTTGCACCAGC
>JAKPIL010000159.1 GCA_029549845.1 bacterium | reverse complement strand
TTTAACTTTGGTACCAAAAAGAGCGAAGAAATGGACTTTGCATTTACGAACGAAGCGGGTGAGCGGCAGTTTGTGCATCTTGGCTCGTATGGAGTGGGTATTACGCGGCTTATGGGCGTCATTGCCGAGAAGTTTGCCGATGGCAATGGGCTGGTCTGGCCGGCGGCGGTGGCACCGTATGCGCTGTACGTTGTGCAGATTGGTGATGAGCCCGAGGTAGTAAAAGCGGCGGAAAATCTGTGCGATAACGCACAGTCTTGGGGGGTCACCGTGTTGTATGATGATTCCGATAAACGGCCGGGTGAGAAGTTTGCGGATGCTGATTTGCTAGGTATACCGCACCGCGTTGTCATTAGTGCAAAAACCATTCAGGCAGGAAATTATGAGTATAAAACGCGTACGTCAACAGAGACACAGATGGTGTCAACAGAAGAGCTCAAAAATCTATTGACCCTTACATAGAAAACAAGTAGTATACCAGGTCTACACCGAAGAAACGGTGACCGGATAGCCGGAGTGGCCACAAAGGAAGGAAAGAATATGAAGAAATTATTTCACTTAACAAAATCAGGGATAGAAGAGCTGGAAGCCGAGAAGGCAGAGCTGCTCATTAAGCGCGCCGATACCGCAGAAGCCATAAAGACCGCACGAGAGCTTGGTGACTTGGCCGAAAACGCAGAGTACCAGTCTGCCCGTGCCGAACAGGACCGCAACGATGCGCGGCTTGAAGAGATTGACCACATTCTGGCGAATGCCGAGATTATCAAGGCAAGCCGTGGCAAAGCCGTCGCGCTTGGTTCTACAGTGACTCTGAAACACCCGGGGGGTAAGGAACTGACCGTGCAGATAGTTGGCACCATAGAAGCAGACCCAGCGAACGATAAAATATCCGATGAATCGCCCATAGGCAAGGCACTCCTTGGCAAAAAAGAAGGCGAATCTGTCGACATCGTCAAACCGGCCGAAACCACCACGTACACCGTACTTTCCATCCGTTAGATCGGGTATGGCGACAGCTTGCTCAACCCGCAGGAAGCACTACCCGTCCTATTCAAGGGCGCCGTTTACGGCGTTTGACTCGTTGCTTGTTTCGCAAAGTACTCTTGCCAGAAATCAATATCTACATAGTATTCATGAGGGTTCGTCGGGCTAATGAAAATTCGTGCTGGCAGGCCTTGTTGCAGCCAAGCGTAGTAGCCCCAGACTTTGTCGGAGGTGTATGTGTCGAGTGCACCTTTGGTGCTAGCCTTAGGCCTCACGCGAATGGTTGTTATCTGAGCTCCCTTTCCGGCGTAGGTGACTGATGTTCCGCTGACGGTAGCTTCAACCACCTTGCCACCACTACGGAGCAGAGAAATAGTGCGTGTACGCTTGCTGTTTTTACGCCAGGATACGATGCCGGTGATGACCAGAGCAATACTTACGCAAATAGCCAGGCCAAGTAGGGCGTAATATCCGCTTAGGCTCATCTCGGCAGTGCGACCGTCACTTGGGTTTGTAGGGTCGTAAAAAACAATGTGTTCCTTGCCAATATTTTCGTCTGCTATGCCCTGGTTGGTGCTGCCGTGGGTCAGAACACCGTGGGACACTCCACCGACGGTGTACTCACAGGTGTATCCATTGGTCACGACAGGGTCATTTGCATAGTGGGTTACGTGGCAGGTCGTGTGAGGCCAGGTGATGCTCTGGATGGCAAATCCCTGGGCAAAGACTATCCATAGTGTTGCTCCGGCGGCTGCTAGGAAAAGAACGAACCAGGGGAGGCTAAATTGTTTGCGTGGCATGCTGTATGGGTTGCGAGACAGGTATTTCGATAGTACGTTCATAGTACCCATGCTAGCATATTGCTTCAGCGTGAGATAGGCGAGGCGGCTAGCTTTACATTTTGTGCTACGCATAGGACAATGAGCGCATAACCAGGAGGGCAATGGCGTGAACCAAACAGAGGGAAATAGTGCCAACGAAGTGAAAACGTCCAGCACAAAGGCTGTGACGGTGCGTATCAACCCGTGGTGGTTAAGCGGCGTGCTTGCGGTAGGGCTGCTTGTCGCGGTGGTCATGTGGCAGCCGTGGAGTGCCCAGCCGAGCGCGGGTGACCGCACGGTAACTGTGAGCGGCAGTGCAACGCTGCAGGCCGAACCAGACGAATTTGTGTTTTATCCCACGTATGAATTTAGCGGGGGCGACAAAGCCGCTGGGCTTGCTGATCTGACAGCCAAAAGTGAGGAAGTGGTCGCTGGCCTTAAGAAGGTTGGCGTGGCCGACAAAGACATCAAGACCAATGCAAATGGCTACCGGGACTATTACTATTACAATGAGGTAGACAAGACGCATACATATAGCCTGCAGGTTACGGTAACAGCCCACACCAAGGCAGACGCCCAAAAAGCGCAAGACTACTTACTCACAACGGACCCAGTGGGCGGCGTGACACCACAGTCAACATTTAGCACCGCAAAACAAAAGGAACTAGAGTCGCGAGGGCGTGACCAGGCTACCAAAGAGGCGCGAACAAAGGCAGATCAGCAGGCCAAAAACCTTGGTTTTACCGTAGGGAAGGTGAAAAGCGTAGAAGATAGTGGTGATAGCGGCTACGGTGGTGTGATGCCCATGGCGGCTTCTGCAATGGATATATCGAGTACCCAGAAAAGCCTAGCCGTCCAACCTGGCCAAAACGACCTAACCTACACCGTCCAGGTCACCTACTACATCAAGTAGATACTAAAAAATACTTATACTAAGTTCGCTTTGATAGACGAGAGTATTCTATATATTGCTTCACTGCTGGTATAACGGTCACGATAGAAGCGCCAGTGCCCACCCAACCGCCGGCTCGGGCAATCTTACTAACAAGTTTCGTCTTAGAAACATGCTCGGGGTGGTCCTCGCCAAAACGAGTTGCCGCGGCACTGAGTGCAAAGAGACCTGTTACTACTCGCTGTAATCCAGCTGTTATCTTGCCCTCATCACCAACCACGGGCTTATTACCATTCTTGAGAGCTATTGAACTCGGTATGGCCGTAGCTGCTTTCTCGGCAAGAAGTGTTGCAGCGACTGCTTTCGGCAGTATGCCTTTGTATGCCAGTGTGAGGAAATTCAAAGCAATTCTTGGTTGATCAGTAACATGGTCGTAGGCAGCTCCGAGCGGGCTCCTTGTCTTGGTTGCTGCCGCGGCTGTGCCGTCACCAGCATCTGTTGTGCCTTCGACGAATAAAGCGGCGGTACCTAGTACGGGTTTATCGTGTAAGAATGCCCAGCTTGCCACACCGGCCCCAACGATACCAGCCGTTGTCAGGGCATTACCTGGGGTAACAATGTCATTCGTCTTGTCGGCAATTTTTTGCCACACGTTCCACTCTTCGCGCGGAGCATAAAACCGATCCGCCATTTCACGACTTGCATGTGCCTGTAAATTCATGAACAAATTATAACATGAGAACATTATTTTGAAAGCAATGGTTTCCATCTGCACTCAACTTCGGTACAATAGAGGTCATATGGCAACACTACAAGATTATAGAAATGAACGGCTGCGTAAGCTGGAAGATTTGAAGAAGCTCGGGGTGAACCCATACCCAGCGCGGGCAACGCGCACGCACACCGTAGAGACAATTCACCAGCAGTTTGGGGAGCTCGAGGGGAGCAGCGTGATCACCGTGGGCCGCGTGCTATCTATTCGCAAGTTTGGGAAGCTCGCTTTCATCGTCATTAAGGACGATGGTGGAGAAGAACTCCAGCTCATTTGGCGGCGTGATGATGAAAAGCAGGTTAACTACGCAGACAGCGAGCTGTCGCAGCGTGATATCACGCTTCTAGACAGTGGGGATTTTATTGAGGCAAGTGGCGTTGTGGCAAAATCGCAGACGGGTGAAGAATCTGTCGAGGTGTCACAACTGCGCCTGCTCACAAAGTCGCTTCGCCCGCTCCCGCACAAAATAGATGGCTTTACGAATAAAGAAGAGCGTTTTCGCCGCCGCTACGTGGATATGAACGTGAACGAAGATGTGCGCCAGCGGTTTATTCGCCGCAGCAAATTCTGGCAGGCCACGCGAGAGTTTTTGCAGCATGAAGGGTTTATTGAGATCAATATTCCGGTGCTCGAAAGCATAGCCGGTGGGGCCGATGCGAACCCGTTCGTGACGCATATGGATGCGCTTGACCAAGATTTCTACCTCCGTATTTCACACGAGTTGCCGCTGAAGCGACTGCTGGTAGCCGGGTACGAAAAGGTGTTCGACATAGGGGCGCGCTTCCGCAATGAAAACTACAGTGACGAGCACCTTCCAGAGCACGTTGCCATGGAATGGTACTGGGCGTACGCCGACTGGGAGCAGGGGATGGAACTTACGGAGTGTCAAGTGCGCACAGTGTGTGATGCAACGTGGGGTACTCG
>JAKPIL010000076.1 GCA_029549845.1 bacterium | reverse complement strand
TCCTTCTGCGCCAAGTTCGCCTGGCTTTGTGCAATGACGTCTCGAACTTCGGCAAGATCTGCAACTCGTCCGGCATCACGGTCCTTGTACTTTGCGGTAACAGTTGGGTTATTCCATGCACGCTGAAGCTCTGCAGCCTTCTTATCGCGTTCTGCTGCAGCGCGTTTTACTGCTTCGGCTTCGGCGGCTTGGGCTGCAATAAAAGGAGCCTCTTGCTGTGCCGCAAGCTGTGCATCCATAGCATCGAATAATTGTGTAGTGGATATTTCTAGTCTTTCGCTCATGATTGGGGTTGTCCTTATCTTGTGAAGTTTTTTATTTTTTGTGTTTTGATAGGCTTATACTAGCAAAACTTGAGCGTTTTGTCAACTATATTCATACATGTTTGCGTGGTTGTCAAACTATATCGTAGTGTAGTTTGCTACACTGTATAGGATATGCGCGTACTTGGTATGGAGAGTAGCTGTGATGAAACGGCGGCCAGTGTGGTCGAGGACGGGTTCCGCCTGTTTTCGAATGTCATCGCCAGCAGCGCCGATTTGCAGGCGCAGTACGGTGGCGTGGTACCAGAGATAGCCGCCCGTAGCCACATAGAGGCCGTGAACGGCGTGGTGCAGCAGGCTCTCGATGACGCCGCGTGCACTTGGGATGATATAGATGCTATAGCCGTCACCTATGGGGCAGGCCTAGGTGGCTCCCTGCTCATAGGCGTGCTGACGGCCCGAACCCTAGCAATTACGCACAAGAAGCCGCTGTACGCCTGTAACCACGTGGAAGGGCATGTGTACGCCAACTTTGTGACCGAAGCAGCAGAGCCAAGAGGCATGAGACATGAGTCAAGAGATGAGGCTGCAGTAGCAGCCGAACCGGTGCGTAGCGCCGGCGCGAGCGAGCAGCGAGCGGGGGAGGAACGGGCTGGCGGCGAGCAAAGCGATGCCGATACCCGTGGAAGGGGTGAAACCCCTCCTAGGTCAAGTATTTGGAATTCCTCTGGTTATCAGCTGCCCACGAACCAGCCTAGCTTCCCAATGCTGGCGCTGATAGTCAGCGGCGGACACAGCCAGCTGGTGTTTTTTCGCGACCACTTTGACTACACCTTGCTTGGCCAGACGCACGATGACGCCATAGGCGAAGCGTTTGATAAAGTCGCCAAAATAATCGGCCTGCCCTACCCTGGTGGCCCCAGCGTTGGACGCAAGGCGGCCGAGGGCAATGCCTATGCCTACCGGTTCCCCAAAGCAAAGCTAACTCATGTGAGTGATACCTTGCTGGCCTTGCGACAACAGCGAGCAGAGAAGAATGGGCAGGATATGCCCACCCATTCGTACGACTTCAGCTTCTCTGGCATCAAAACAGCCGTACTACGCGCCGCGCAGGAAGCGATAGGTGAAGATCATACTTTCCCTAGCAAAAACCTGCCACAGCGGCTCTCAGAGGCCCAGAAGGCCGATATTGCAGCCAGTTTCGACCGCATTGCGACCGAAACCGTCGCAGACAAGACCTTGCTCGCCTACAAAGAGTTCAAACCGGCGAGTGTCGTTATAGCTGGCGGTGTTGCCGCGAGCCCCGAGCTACGGCGCCAACTGGCCGAGCGCCTCCCCTGCCCCATTGCCTACACCGACTCACGCCTGTGCACAGATAACGGCGCCATGATAGCCACCCTAGGCTGTTTTCACATGAAGTACGGCCACTCCCCCGCCGACCCCTACACCCTAGACATCAAGCCGAATCTGAGTATGTAGCCCAGACCTTGAAGCCTAAAAACACCACAATGATGTCATCTTGAGCGAAGCAAAGCGAAGTCGAAAGATCTTCTTCTCTCCTGTTAGCTACAAGTACAATAAGGAGATTCCTCGACTTCGCTCGGAATGACAGGGGTGGGGTTTCGTGATCCGGGTTATGTAGGCACTCATCCGAACTGCATGATTCTATAGTAGAACTGCTCTGCCCGAGGATATACCGTGAGAACCCATATATATCCCAGCGTCATGCATCAAATCAGCAGCTATCAACTCTTTGACGACCTTAAACCCATCAGGTAGCATATTCTCGATGTACACATGAGCACCCTCCTGCTTCAGTATGTCCATTCCCGCACAGAAGGCCGCACGGCCAGCATATCGTGGGCCATAACGACCCCGCCGGAATAAACCGACGGTGCCTTCAGGTATCGCGCCCGGAACGAGTCCTAGCTCAAGTGGAGATGGCACACAGACGTCAAGCTCTATACTGCCGACACTCATATCCTCGGCAACAATGTCGTAGTTTGCATATCGACCACCCTCCACACTCGCTAGCTCTAGTGTCACCGCTGGGAGGCTACCCATACCCTTTTCAACCCGCCACAGGTTAAACGCGTTCGCGGTATCTGATTCTTGAGATGAAAATGATGGTGGGAATATCACAATAGTTTCCCTTCCTCGAGCGTAAAGATGTGAACAGGCATAGCACAGATATTTTTGCCCAACATACTATAAATACATAATACCATGTTTGTATGTATTCTGCAATACTTTGGCTATCTGTAACAGAGGTGGTACAATGAGGGGTATGCAATTACCGAAAGTATATGAACCAAGTGAATATGAAAGTGACATCTATGCGCTATGGGAAAAGAGCGAGGTGTTTCAGGCCGATCCAAGCAGCCACAAAGAGCATTTTTCCATCGCTATGCCGCCCCCGAACGAAACGGGCACGCTTAGCCTAGGACACGCGCTGTTCCTGACGCTCCAAGATATCATGGCACGCCATCAGCGGCAGCTCGGCAAGGACGTACTGTGGCTTCCTGGCACCGACCATGCCGCACTCGCGGTCAACGCCATCATAGAGAAAAAACTGGCAGAGGAGGGGACTACCAAGCACGAAATCGGCCGCGATGCCTTCCTAGAGCGCACCATCGACTTCGTCTCTGGCAGCCGCGATACCATGCTCAAGCAAATGCGCGCCATGGGTGCCAGTTGCGACTGGTCACGCCTGCGCTATACGCTTGATCCCAGCCTGTCACGAGCCGTGAGCGAAGTGTTTATCCGTATGTACCAAGATGGACTCATTTACAGGGGTCACCGTATAGTCAACTGGGATCCCAACCTCGAAACCAACGTATCTGACGATGAGGTTATGTACGAGGAAGAAACAACCTCGTTTTACACCTTGCAGTACGGCCCATTCCAGATAAGCACCGCCCGGCCAGAAACCAAATTCGGCGACAAGTATGTGGTCATGCACCCAGACGATGAACGCTATCTGCAGTACAATCACGGCGATATCTTCACCGCCGAGTGGATCAATGGGCCAGTCACGGCAACCATCATAAAAGACGAGTCGGTTGACCCCAGCTTTGGCACAGGCGTAATGACCATTACCCCTTGGCACAGCATGGTCGACTTTGAGATAGCCGAGCGTCATGGGCTCGACCGCGAGCAGATCATTGATTTTCACGGGAAACTCTTGCCCATAGCCGGTGAGTTTAGCGGCATGTCCATAGCTGAGGCACGGCCCAAGATAGTCCGCAAGATGGCAGAGAAGGGGCTTTTGCTCCACACCGATGAAAACTACGTGCACAATATTGCCCTAAACGAGCGGGGGAAGGGGATTATAGAGCCTCAAATCCGCTTACAGTGGTTTATAGACGTCAACAAGGAGGCTGTGGAGTGGAAGGGCAAGAAGCGCAGCCTAAAGCAGGTGCTCCAATCCGTCATCCGTGACCAAGATATAGAACTCGTACCAGCCAGGTTCGAAAAGATCTACTTCCACTGGATAGACAACCTGCGCGACTGGTGCATTAGCCGCCAGATATGGTGGGGGCACCGTATACCTGCCTGGTACCGCACTGATACCGATGGCCGCGTGGAGACCTATGTAGGGCAAACGCCGCCAGCAGACGAAAGCGAAGGCTGGAACGAATGGGTGCAGGACCCAGACACGCTCGACACCTGGTTTAGCGCGGCGCTCTGGACCTGGAGCACGCTTATAGACCCTGAGCTCGCCACGGACGACAGCCTGTCTCTAGAAGAACTCCTAAAGCGCAGCCCAGACTACCAGGCATACCACCCAACATCGGTGATGGAAACAGGGTGGGACATATTGTTCTTCTGGGTAGCGCGTATGATTCTTTCCACCACCTACGCCACCGGCCAGATACCCTTCAAAACAGTCTATCTGCATGGCCTCATCCGGGCGGAAGACGGCAAGAAAATGAGCAAAAGTCGTCCAGAATCCATCATTGACCCGCTGGATGTCATACCCAAATACGGTACGGACGCCCTGCGCATGGCGCTTATCATGGGCGTCAGCCCGGGCAATGACCAAAACTGGGGATGGGGGAAGATAGAAGCCAACCGCAACTTCTGTAACAAGCTGTGGAATGTCGCGCGCTATGTAGAAGATCGCCTGGGCGATGCATACACCTACCAGCCAGAGGCAAAGCCGCAAACCAATGCTGAACATTGGGTGTTGAGCAAGTTACAACAAACAACAGAGGTCATAAGCCAACACTTAGAAGCATACCGCTTTAGCGAAGCCTACGACGTGCTGTACCACTTCGTCTGGGACGACGTGGCCGACTGGTATATAGAGGCGAGCAAAGACGAGCAGGGCGGGGGAGTGCTGGGGCACGTTCTAGACGGCGTGCTCAAGCTCGCCCATCCGTTTGCACCATTTGTGACTGAAACCATCTGGCAAACCATTCCCTGGACCGGTACTAGCATATTAGCGGTACAGCCATGGCCCAAAGCCGTAAAAACGAATGCCAAGCTGGCACAAGAATTTACCGAAATCCAGGCAATCGTAACCGAGTCTCGCGCGCTTGTGCGCAGCCTGGGGCTTCGCAAACCCAATCTGTACTACACCGCAGTGCCTTTCCTGAGTACAAACGCGGCGCTCATTGCCCGCCTGGCAGGGCTTGCGAGTGTACAAGAGGTGAGTGACGGCACAGGGCTGCACCTGACCAGTACGAGCCTTCGCTGCTGGCTAGACGTCGATACCACCATTGCACAGTCCCATCTGGAACAGCTCACCGCACAGGTCGGCGAGCAAACACAGCGCCTGGCACAGCTACGAGGCCGCCTGGAAAACGCAAACTACGTCAAACA
>JAKPIL010000188.1 GCA_029549845.1 bacterium | reverse complement strand
CGACGCCTCGGATGGCGGCTACCGCGGCGCGAACTTGGGCTGGGGACGTGGGGCTCAGGGCGTGCCAAACGGCGGTCGTGGCGGCGCAGACGTTCTGCCAGTTGTGCTTGCCCAGGAGTCGCAGCTCGTCTGTGGTGCAGATTCCTTCACCATCTACGGTTACCATATTGCCATTTACCCACGCGCCAGGTGACTCGTAGTAAGGGATTTTCCGCCCGGCGCCGTCGGCGGCAATGGCTTTTGAGATGTCATTGTGAGCGTAGAATATGGCTATATCGGAGGAGTTTTGCTGCGCAAAGAGCCGAGTTTTGGCGGCGATATAATCGTCCATGTCGGTGTGCCAGTTAAGGTGCTCGGGCACCACCATGAGGCAGAGGGCTATGTGCGGCGAATGTCGGACGTCGCACAGTTGAAAACTACTCAGCTCTAGCACAACCCAATCATCTGGCTGTACCTGGTCTATAAACTCCAGAGGTGAGCAACCAATGTTACCACCGAGCCACACGGTGATCCCGGCCGCTTCAAGCATCTTGGTCGTGAGCGTGGAAGTGGTGCCTTTCCCTTTGGTGCCGGTGATACCGATGACGTTTGGTGTTGGGCAAACTCGCAGAAACTCATCGATTGCCGTCGTGATTTTACTTTCTACGCCAGGGTTATGTTCGAGCAGCACATGCGGTGGTATTCCAGCGCTGCGCACAACCACGTCAAATCGCGCCAGATTATCGAGGTAGCCGCTTCCTAGCTGTGTAGCATACTCCGGCGGAACCGTCAGGTCGGTCGCTTGGTCGCACACCGTCACGGCGTGGCCTTGCCGCGCAAAATACGCCGCACTCACCATTCCCTCGGTCGCAAACCCTACAATGCCAATCTTCATCCTTCTATTTTACCCCCTCCTCGCATGTGAAAGGATTATCCTCTCACATATTCATAAATGATAGTATAGGGCACAAGAAAGCGCTCAACCTTGCAATCAACTCTGTGTGAGAGGATAATCCTTTCACATGCCAGCTAGGAATACGGTGAAAGAGTTTGTAGAGCAGTCATACTACCATGTCTACAATAGGGGTGTTGAGAAACGGATAATTTTTTTAGATGAACAGGATTACACAGTATTTCTCGGCTTGCTCAAGAAGTATTTGATAGGTGGAAACCACAATAAAAATAATCGCCACGCGTTTACGCCGCTCACCAGTGCAGTATCACTTCTTTCGTATTGCCTCATGCCGAATCATTTCCATCTGTTACTTTACCAATACGAAGCTACAGGGATAACTCAGCTGATGCGACGTGTTAATACAGGCTACGTGATGTATTTTAATGAAAAATACAATCGTGAGGGTCGTCTATTCCAGGGTACATACAAGGCGGCTCAGATCAACGCAGACGCTTATTTGCATCACATCTCACGCTATATCCATCTTAACCCCGACGATTATCTCCACTGGCCGTACTCGAGCTTACCGTATTACGCGGGCGAAAGGGAGGCTGCCTGGCTCAATACCGCACCAATCTTGGATCTGTTCGAGAACAACAGGGCGACGTATATGGAGTTCGTCGCGGAATATGTTGACACCAGGAATGAGCTTGCAGTTTTGAAACATCAGCTTGCTTCTAAGGTCGACGAGTAGCTAAACGTATGTGAAAGGATAATCCTCTCACAAGGGTGTTTTGGTGTTTTAGGCGGCGAGTTCGGTTTTGACCATTTCGGCGACCTGGCGAGGTGTCATTTCTGCCTTGACTATGTAGCGGCGGATGCCAAGCTCTTTTAGGCTGGGTGGCGCTTGCTCTTCACCGGAGTTTGTGAGGATGATAACGGTGAGATCTTTGCCCCAGCTGGTCTTTCGGAGCTTTTCAAGCATTTCATCGCCGTTCATCTCGGGCATCATAAGGTCTAGCAGGACGATATCTGGCTTCATTTGCTCTATGAGCTCAAGGCCAAGCTTGCCATTTGCCGCTGTTTCAACGGTAAAGCCTTCCGCCTCAAACTTAATACGGTACATAGTACTAATAGCCTGGTCATCTTCTACGATTGCGACTTTCTTGTTCATACTACTAGTATACAATACCGCGGAATGAATCTACCCATGTTTGGGCAAATGTAGAACCTCTCTGACGACCTCGACCACTTGGGTCGGCGTATAGTGCGCCTTTACTATGTATCTATCGACAGCGAGAAAGCGGAGTGATGGCGGTGCCTCGTTGCGGCTGATGTTTGTCAGGATGATGACCCGTATATTTGCGCCCCACTCTTCTTCGCGCAGACGGGCAAGCATTTCGTCTCCCTGCATGCCAGGCATACGCAGGTCTAGTAGCACAAGGTCTGGCATGGTTGATTTGATTATCTTGAGCCCATCCCGCCCATTCATGGCGGTAGATACCTTGAACCCCTCGAGTTCAAACTTCGTCTGGTAGAGTTGCAATATCGAGACTTCATCCTCGACAATTACAATTTGCAAAATTTCTCCACGGCTCATGTTGTATTCGATCACCGATTTCCTCTAACAACTCACAGACATTGTTCGGGCTGGAATGTACATAACTCACACTACGCTGAATTACAATAAAGTGCAATTGTCTCTCAGCTTAGTGTCATTCTAGTATGTTCTAAGATTACCTTGGGTGGCTGCACCATTGGTCTTTCGTGGCTTTTCGGCCCTAGCGCTACTGGACTAATGTACCTTGCCGGAGCCTAATCGTGAGATCGGCATAGCCCTCTATACGAGGATCATGGGAAACAATCACAAATGACGCCTGTGACTCATCTGCGATTGCACGAAAAAGCTCCATTGTCCGTACGCTGCTCTCGGGATCAAGTGCTGACGTTGGTTCATCGGCAAAAACGAGCTTTGGACGATGGGCAAGTGCGGCAACGATAGCACCGCGTTGCTCTTCTCCTCCGGAAAGTTGGCTTGGCTTCTTTGAGAGTAACGCAGTAATGCCAAGTTGGTGGGTGAGCCTGTTCACATATCTTGGATCTAGCTCGTTCCCTCTGGCTGCATGGGTTAGCCCTATGTACTGTTGCATCGTAAGATGAGGATGCAACGCGGGCTGCTGGGAGATATAGCCCATGTTTTTGGACCTGTGTGCTGCAGTTTTAGCGTCAATTGGAAACTGGGGTAAGATACGCCCAATCATTCTCCGTAAAGCGTATCGCGAACCCGAACATGCCCAATCAGGACGGTAGGATAGCTCGCCGTCCTCATAATGAGCCACGTTACCTTCTGTCGGTTTTATAAAACCGGCCAAAATATTCAACAATGTTGATTTACCCGAACCAGAATCACCTGTTAATGTTGTGATACCCTTACCAATACATAAATAGTTCGGTACGTCTAAGACAGTTTGGCCCCCATATGCCATACGAAGATTATCTGCAAGAACCGTGCAGTCTTCGTAGCCTACGGGAAGCGTGGGTAGTAGCACGTGAGGCGTGTTATGCCTTGTCATTGTTGCGTTCCTCTCCGAGCTGGATTAAGCTTGTGGATTTCGCTTGGAGCGATAGTTGCAGTAGCAGCGCGACCTATGGCGGTTGACACGCCAAGAACGGTGAAATAGGTCAAAACATTTGGGGCAACATTTGTTGCACCTGGAGTGCTAAGCGCAGTGCTCCAGTCCATGCCAGCAATAAGGGGCATGGCGTACAGCGACGCAAGAATAGCTTCTCTATCAGACCGTTGTTGTGCAATCTTGTTTATTGCTTTGTTGCTGAGTCCACCCGCCGACAGCATGCTATTTACCGCACGATTATTAGCAAAATCGGCACGAGTTTTATGTACGAGAGCTCCAGCTGCAGCAATACTCGCCGCAGCAGCAAATATTAATATTAGTCCATTCGAATTATTTTTACTTGTTCGATCTGTTTCTTCCATAAAGTCTTTGAGAGTGGATGTTTTGATCTCGGATTTAGCATCCTGCACGCCGGCGTCTTCTAAGAACTTATTCACCGTTTCGTCGTCGCCACGTACAGCAACTAAGTTGTAGGGTTGTTCTGCATTAGCCGCGAAACACTGTGCGTATGCATCATTATTCATGGCAATAGGCACGACATTTGGTCCGGATCCGTCCAGGTGGCCAGCTATCTTAAATGTTTTTCCGGCCATGTGTATAGTGTCGCCAATATCACCCAAAGC
>JAKPIL010000049.1 GCA_029549845.1 bacterium | reverse complement strand
AGTAGAAATAATCCGACGTGGTTTAGAAACGCTCATCGTCGGCAAGACCGTGAGCGCAACAGAGAACTATGGGAGTGAAAAGAGCTTCCCGAACACAGCAGCCGATGTAAAGCGCTTCCTCATTGGTGGGCACATAACGGGCGTGCGCCGCCGCGCAAAAGTGCTGCTTATAGACCTTTCCAGTGAGTACACACTGGTGTGCCACCTGAAAATGACAGGCCAGATTATCGTCATCTCTGACCAAGCGCGGTGGGGGGCGGGGCACCCGAGTGACAGTTTTGTGCGGCAACTGCCAGATAACACCACCCGGCAACGCATAGACTTCACCGATGGCACGCATCTGTACTTTAATGACCTGCGCAAGTTTGGCTGGATGAAGCTGTACCCGACTGCCGTTGTGCCAGACATAGCATTTATGCAGAAAGTTGGGCCAGAGCCGTTGGATGATTCTTTCACAGGCGAGGTGCTGTACGCGCGCTTGCAACGGCGCAAAAATACGAGTACAAAGGCAGCCATACTCGACCAGACAGTTCTGGCGGGTGTAGGCAATATATACGCCGATGAGTCGCTGTGGGCGGCTCAAATTCACCCTGCTACACTGGTAAAAAACATCCCAAGATCAAAAGTTGATATTCTCTGCACTGAGATTCGCGCAGTCATGAATCTTTCGATTGAAAAGGGCGGTAGCACCGATAAAAACTATGTGAACGCCGAGGGCAAAAAGGGCAGCTACCTAAGTTTTGCAAAGGTGTTTCGCCGCGAGGGTGAACCCTGCCCCCGCTGCGGTACGACCATCATCAAAACCCGCGTCGCCGGCCGGGGCACCCACATATGCCCTTACTGTCAGAAAGTTGACAAATAAGCACAAGCGTGCTATCATGTTTTTGTTAAATCAAAATAAAAAAGACGAAAAATATGACAGAACATATACAGCCAGCTCAGCAGCAAGTTCCATTACACTTACGTGCCGTGGTGGCCGCCGCAGGCCTTGGAATTTTACTAAGTGGGTGTACCGAGCATTCTCCGGTGGCCGCAGAAAACACCAGGCCATCGGGGGGGGTTGTTGCTGCCGGGGATGGGCTGGCGGCGTCTACCGATGCCTTAGCAAACCAAATTGCATTGCTGCAGACTATGCGTGCGGAATCTGCCGCTCCAGGTGCAAAGCTTGATGAGATAGAGCGGAAGGCGGGGGCATTACCGGTCGGCGCGGCGGCGCTACAGGCAACTGTGCAATTTCGTCGTGCAGAGCAGATGGCACCGTTCCCAGGAGGTTCTGTAAAATCTTCCATAAGCGCCGATACCTACCAGAAGGCTGCAAATCAAATCGTTGACCCGTCAGTGAAACAGACATATCAAACAATATTTAAAAGCTCTGTCATGAAAGATGTGCTCAATGGAGTACGCTTTAATCATCTTGAACAGGATGAAGCGCGGCAAATGCTGGATTCTGTTGAGCCGGGACTATCGACGCAACTCTCAGATACTCTCGATGAACTGGATGTTTCAGATGCAGTTATTATGAGGTATTATGATCCGAAGAGTATTCTGGGAGACATCAGTGACATTCGAAATGCGACTCTTAAGCAAAAAGCGACCACGTATGCTAATGCACCGTTAAACAGCAAAACAAGCTGGAAGTACTACGATCAACTTACTAAGCAGGCTGATGGTGCCGAGGCTATCGCTGATAAAGTAGAGGACGAATACTGGACAAGCGCCTATGTAGAGCAGAAACGCGTACGCTCTGGTGCTCTTGTTGATGCCGCTGTGCGAGATGCAATTATTAAGCATAATGCTATAGCAAGCCCTCCGGCTACGGTGGTTTTGCCGCCGTTGCAAAATCCTGCAAAGAACATCGATCTGAGAGATGTTAGGGGGCCAAAGGCTTACTATGCACTTGGTGAAAAACAAACTGAGCCACTACGTCAGTTTGCAGAAGTGTACGTAAAAGACGGCAAAGTTACCCTACATTTTGAAGATGGAAGTAATGTTGGTGCTGAATCGGCTGCACAGCTACAGCGCATTGTTGACAATGTCACTCCACTCATGACTAATGCATTTGCTGCCGGAGATTTGGTGAGTGTTCGCTTCATAATTGGGAAAGAGTACAACCCATACTTTACTGGCAATAATAAAGAAGTACATATGCTGTTAGCGAACAATGATCCACTCAGTGAAGAACAGCTGCGTCAAGGACTGGTGCACGAAGTGACACACGCAATGGTTGACGCGGCATTTGGTGAGGTGGCGATCAGCAAAGAAGAAGCAGGTTTGGTAAAGAACGCATGTAAATTGCTATCAGATGAAACATATAAGCAATATCAGGAGGCGCTTGGCCTTGATGCTGGTGCCCTACAACGACTTATTGACAAATCTGACGGTGATGCAAAAGCTGTTTTCTTAAAGCTTAAGGAACTTGTGGACGGCAATGCACTCACAACCATAACGGGTGACAGCCTAGCAACTGGCTTTGTTGGAACCGAGAAAGACATTAAGTGGACAGACTGTAATGATGCAAATTTCGCTGATTTGTTAGTGAAGATTGGATATGAGGCAAAAGTCAAAGATCCTAACGAAACATTCAAACAAATAATGAAATCGTTTGGTGGCACACTACCGCAAAGCTCAAGCACGGCATCCGCAAGCTCAACCGCATCTTCGGGCGGAGATAAATATGATGCGGATTTCGACAAGCTACTTAACGAGTGGGTGGACGTTATTGATAAGCGCTCTCTCTTCAAGCGACTGAACGAATCTTCGTTTACTCGTACTGACTCTTGGACAAAAGAGTATCTCGGACACACACGCGATAACGCCCATGAACTTATGGCTACTGTTGTAGATATCTCACTCAGCAATCCGGATCAGCTAAAAATGCTTATTCGTGGCCTTACGCCCGAACAACGTAAGGCGGTGAATGCTGCTATAGATGCTAGCTATAAAGTGATAACGAGTCGCCATCCTGTAATAGCTACCGATCTTAATTCATGGAAACAGCAATTTACAATTAAGTGATAGCGGCTCAAGTCGTGTATTTTTGCAAAGTGACTGGTGGTATGGGTCTGTGAAGGCGTAAAGATTGTTCGTTGAGATTACAGCTTCCGGAGTAGGTGGTGGACGGCGGGGGTGTTTGGGAGGCGGTAGTTGGCGAGCGTGCGGCCGCGGCCAACCTTTATGCTATATGCAGTTGGGGGTAGTGCGGCGAACATGTCTTCATCGGTAGTGTCATCGCCGATGGCGAGGATGAAATCTTGGTCATGGAACAGCCACTCTTGCGTGATGTGTCCCTTGCTTACATCCAGATGGCGCACTTCAAGCGCCATGTTGCCGTCGACAACTCCTAGAGTATTGTGCTCGGCAATTGGTTTCAGTAGCTTCTTCAAAATGACAAGGTTCTTCTGTGCGTAGAACGGCGCCGC
Source organism: bacterium (assembly GCA_029549845.1). GTDB lineage: Bacteria > Patescibacteriota > Saccharimonadia > Saccharimonadales > UBA4665 > JAGXIT01. Next base: position 14,523 of record JAKPIL010000049.1, on the reverse strand, counting down.
GCTGCGGTAGTGCCATACAATACTCCACTCCTTTCGCTCTACAAAAGAACCCGGTGTCTGGGCAGTGTAGTGTTCAAACAGTTTCGTCACCTTCTTTTCCCAAGACAGCGAGTGCTGGTTAGTTTTGCGCCACGACTTTTGGTCGTGCAGGCGAATAAAGCCACCGTGTTCGGCGACGAGCGTCACCGGAAGGCTACCCAGCCATTCCATAAGGTTAGTGCGGTCGCGGCCGCTAATGACCGCCACGTGGTTGTGCGGGTCTTTTGCGAGGCGCTTCAGCGCGGCCAGGGTGGCGCGAGAAGGCTTGGCATCTTCGGGATGTTTTTTTATGGGCTCAAGTGTACCGTCGTAATCAAGGAGTATGAGGCGCTTTCGTGCCTGGTGATAATCTGCAATAAGCTCGGCCGTTTGGGGTGCGCCCAGCGCACGTGTAATGCGAATGTTTGGCAGCGGGATGGGGCGCTCAAGAAGATCTATAAAGCCTGTCGCCCACTTATCTATGGTGTTACCACGGAGGATGCGCTGCATTTTACGAGTGCGCTGCAGGAAGCCGCTGGGTGTCATGCTGAGCGCGTCTGTGAGGCCGGTAACAAGACTGCGCAGTTTGTATGGGTTTACCAGTACCGCATCTTTTAGCTCCTCGGCAGCTCCCGCTGTTTCGCTCAGGATGAGTATGCCATCGCTCTTGGGGTGGCTGGCCAGGTATTCTTTGGCCACCAGGTTCATACCGTCGCGGATGGGTGCAATGAATGCTACATCGGCCCGCTGGTACAGTGCGGCGTACTGCGCAAAGGGCAGTGGTGAAAAGATGGTTTCTACGGGCGTCCAGCGCCATGTGCCAAACTGATCGTTTATGTGACCCACCAGTTTTTCGACATCAACTCGTAGTTTTTGGTACGCTGCAACTTCAGTGCGGGAGGGCATGGCCTGCATGACCATAACGACTTTACCATGAAGTTTGGGGTTTTCGGCGAGCAGCATGCGGTATGCCTTCAGCCTGCCTACTAGGCCCTTGGAGGGGTCGAGTCGGTCGATGGTGAGAATAACTTTTTTACCACGGTATTTCCACAGTAATTTTTTGTGTTCAAGGCTCACGTCTAGCGAGCGGCTCGCATCGGCAAACTTTTTATAATCTATACCTATGGGTAGGTCTGTAACGCGCACAATTCGTTCGGGTAGCACAACCTTGCGCGGACCGATGATGCCTATGCCAAGCTCACGGCACGCCGCAAGAAAATTCTCTGTGTAACTGGCCGTATGCATCCCAACCAAATCCGCTCCAAGAAGTCCTTTTGCCAAAGACGCTGCGTGGCTAGACGCGAGAAATAGATCGGGCGAAGGGAATGGAATGTGCAGAAAGAACCCTATGCGTCCTTTTGGCCGTGCCACCCGGATCATCTCTGGCAAGAGCATAAGCTGGTAGTCGTGCAGCCACAGGCGGTCAGTATCGCGGCTGAGCTTTAGGGTGGTTTCGGCGTAGAGCCGGTTCACTTCCTTGTACGCGCGCCAGTTTGCTGCAGTATCGCCTGTCTCTACCTTCATGTGGTGAAATAGTGGCCAGAGAACACTGTTGCTGTAGCCATTGTAAAAACCTTGGAGCTGTTTTTGAGTTAGGAATACGGGGTAGCAATGGTGCTTTTTCAGCTCAGTTACAATATCCTTCCGTTCGGTATCACTCAGGTCATCGCTGGCTATACCGGGCCAGCCAATCCAGCGGTTCGCACCGGTATTTGCGTATGAAGACAAACCCGTAGCTAGTCCTCCCGCAGAAGGATAAAACTCTAGCTTGCCGTCCACCTTTTTCACACTCACTGGCAGCCGATTGGAAACTATGACAACTCTCGGCATATACCCCCATTATCTCACACAATCCCACGATACGCTGTAAAGTGCTCCAAACTCCAACATACAAAACAACAAACCTTGACAAACCACAAGCATTTTGCTACTATATACATATACACTAATGCTAACCAAAACAAATATGCAAGCAGAAACTCGGCTAAATCCTGGTACATTTGACCCTACATCGGAGGCTACCCTCGCAATGAGAAGCGACCAAGGAGAGGCCCTAGCTGGTTTACCATTTGTTGAGGCAAACCAGGCAGATCCGCTCAATCCAGACAGGTCGCTCGGATTTCCAAATCTTTTGTACCATAGTTCAAAAGACCCAGATTTTACCTTTGATACCACACGTAATCACAGGAACTCAAGAGTAGGAATTGGGGCAAATACAGGTGAGGGCATGTATTTTGGAACAGAGGACGACGCTAGGCAGTGGGGCAATGGCAATCCGCTGGAATTTATACCTAGCGAAGCACGACTTCTTGATCTTAGTAGCGAAGAGTCTCGCCACCCCCTAAGTGCAGAGTTTAAAGACGCCTATATTCGTGATTTTACCGACAATATTGGCGAGAGAATACGTACGTTGTACGAGGGGCAGGACGAAGGTGTCGGAGCTCTTAAGCAACTCTGGGAAGGTTTTACAGAAATCGCAAAAACTAGACTTATCACCACAGATGATATTTGGAATATACGAGAGTCAGATAAATCATTGCGAGAGCCCGCCAGAGAACTGGCTGCCCAAATGAACATCATCAAAATGCTGGATGAAGAAGGCGTATCTATAGCAGATATATTTAGCACGTTTGGCGCTGAAAATACTGTTGGTCAGAAAGTGGCTCAAACAATGAAATACGGTGCGCCAATGATCGATTTCTTGACGAAACACGGCGTGGACGGCGCTGTTACGGAGCAGCGTTCAAAACAATCAGGAGAAAGTTTCGTTGTGTTTTGGAAGATGGATCGTGTGGGCGATGCGGCAACATGGCAAGAACGTCAGAGACAACAGGCTCAAAAAGCTAAGCGTCTAGGTGCCATGGCCTTGCCAGTTAACCAACCCGAGACGGTTACGGACACTGAATTGCTACAAGGTAAGAAATACATGGGGTACGATGCCGCAGAGGCAATAGCAACAACAATCAATAACAAGAAACCAATAATTGAAAACGGTCCGGCATTGAGTGAACTGGTGCGTGGCCTTGGCGGCGAAGAGAAACCGCTTCCAATTGATCTTGTGAAAAAGCTGGCAGCAACCAGTAAGGATATCAATACTCTGCTGGCTGCTACGACTGGTGTGACTGAAGACTATAGGTTGCATGAGCATACGCAGGCAGTGGTAGGCAGGTTTTTTGATGAATTCGCAGATAGGCTTGCTGATGACAAACAAAGACAAATTTTAACGACAGCCCTACTGCTTCAGGATATCGGCAAATCTTTAGCAGTTGCGCGGCAGGGTAATAAAGAGCAGCAAACGCTTTATAATCGTAGTGTTGCAAATAATGTTCTAGGTTCGGTTGACAGTACGGTACTTTCTCCGGATGACAAGAAATACATTCTTGCGCTCATCGGCCAAGATATAATTGGTGGACGACTGCAAAATAAGATTGGCGAAGGTGATGCTAAAAAGGCCTACGATGAGCTTAAGGGCAAGGTGCCGGCGGCTCACACTGGAACGCTTGAGCGTGACATGAAAATCATGTACATGTGTGACGCCTCTGCGTATACAGGCATGGCAACATATATTGATGCAGATGGCGTCAAGAGGGGTGCGGTGCCAAGTCTTGACCGCCTATTTGTAAGAGACCAAAAGGGTAGAATTCGGCTCGCCCCTCAACCGGCCAACACCGTTCAGAATATCTTTTCGTAGGCTCACGGCACACCCAGAACTTAGGGATTCTTCAATATCAATAAAACAAATATTGACAAACCACAAGCTTTTTGCTATTATATTACTAGTCACTAAAAACTAAAATTATGAGCGAATCGTCACCTTCACACCCTACTGCAGTTGATCCGACACAAACGCTTGGTGAGCACAATCATCATGATGTGCAAGCTGAGGTGATCGCGCTCTTTGAATTACCCGAACAAGCTTTTGAAGCAGGTGTACACGACTTTGTGACACGGAGAGTCGTTGAACTCTCAGGCACAGAAGACACACCAGTAATGCAGGGCGGTGGTATAGTAAAAGATTTTATTCCCCCAGGAAGATCTGTATACATGGCTAATTCATTCTTTAGGCCAATTCATATGGATGATCCTGCTGCCTACGCCAAGGCGTTCAAATGGGTTAAAAGACAATACGCTATCGGTAGGGAGAATGATCCTGCAGGGCCAGCGCGCACCACGTATATGAATGCGGCGATACAGGGCAGCGTGATTGGTTCGCTTGAGTATTTTGGTCCTCATAATGGCAATGATAGGTCGAGGATGTTGATTGCCGGGGACATTGTTGGTGGTGACGACGCTCATAATCCTATGGCTCCGGTATCCATTAGAGATTTTGGTGCTGCCGCAAAGTGCGTGGAACGTGCAGCTGTTACGCATAATACGCTAAGAATTCTTGGTGTAGATTCACGTTTTAACTGGGGTAAGTTGCAATTACTCGGAGAAGGTGAGGTCGTGAAGGAGGAGGCCCACGCTTGGCTAACCATAAAAACAGACAGCGGTATACATGTTCTGTTTGACCCAACTAACCCAAAGCTCCATAAAGACAAAGACGGTTCGGTGGTATGGGCTGACCCAATCTTGCGTTTGGTTGACACTGACAGGTGGATGGACGGGGTCGATGCCGAGGTGCCGACGTATCAGGCGGATGCCGGAGGGAGTCCTCAAGTAATCTCAAGACATGACGTGCGCTACCATTATGAGGAGAGCCCTTTTCTTGTATGATGCGCTTTTCATTCAGTCATAGCTTTGCGCGGATGATACGGCTGCTGAGCCAGATCTGATACCCCGGCAGTATTACCGAAGCTCTAGGCTCAAGATCAACCGTATTGGTGCTGGTCGTAGAGACCCCAAGCTCTCAACCGCAGGGGTAAGGCTAGTTAAGCTCTTTGCCAGGCAGCATGCGCCTAGTATATAGTTCTAGGGTGATACAGACATTGACCGGAGAGAATGAGGTGGTACGGGGCACCGAGCTGCGCCGGGCCGTTGCTGGGTTTGAAAAAGAATATGGCGATATGGCGGTGGAGCGACTGGACGGGGAAGAGGCGACGTATGAGCGTATGGCAGAGGCGGCGCAGAGCCTGCCGTTTCTCGCAGCCCGCAAGCTGGTCGTGCTGCGTGCGCCTGGGGCAAATAAAGAGTTTGCCGAAAAGTTTGAGTCGTTTATAGCCGGCGCGTCTGAGACAAACGATGTCATCATTGTGGAGCCAAAGCTCGACAAGCGCCTGAGCTACTACAAACAGCTTAAAAAACTGACGGATTTTAAAGAATTTGCGGTGCTGGATGCGAATGGGCTAGCAAGATTTGCGGCGGATTATGCTAAAGAACAGGGTGGGAGCTTATCGAGCAGCGATGCGCGGCTGCTGGTGGAACGTACGGGTACGAACCAGCTTGGCCTGCAGCAGGAGCTTGATAAACTGCTCGCGTTCAGCGCTAGTATCACCCGCGAATCCATAGAGAACCTCACCGAAAAAACACCACAGAGCAGCATGCTTGAGCTGCTCGATGCAGCCTTTGCGGGTGACGCCAAGCGGACTATGAGGTTGTACGACGAGCAACGTGCGCTCAAGGTTGAGCCGCAGCAGGTGATTGCCATGCTGTCGTGGCAGCTCTATATTCTTGCGGTGGTAAAGACCGCTAAAGGTCGAAGTGCCGAAGATATCGCGCGCGAGGCCAGACTAAAGCCATTCGTGGTGCGTAAAACCCTGGCGCTAGTGCGCGGGATAAGCCTGGTGCGGCTGAAAGAACTCATTACTTCCTTGCGTGAGTTTGATGTGCGCACCAAAACAGAAGGCATTATTGCCGACGAAGCCGTCCGCTTTTACCTTTTGCAGCTTGCCGAAGGGTAGAGTGCCCCGTTACTGGCCTGCATCTAGCACCGTGTAGCTGCTAGCAAGGATATTCGCGTCTGCTGTGACAAATCGCATCTCTCGTGCCACAGCTTGCGCAACGAGGAGGCTATCGAACGGGTCGCGGTGAGTGAGCTCAACGGTCTGGAACGCCTGCAGATCTTGTGTCTCTATGCTGAGCGTGCTTAAACCGAGTGCTTCGACGCCGGCAAGGAGCTCATCGATACTGTACGGCAGCTTTCCTTTGAGGTGTTTGAGGCCAAGCTCCCATATGGTTGCGACGCTGACGTATGGTTGGTTACTCGGGTTGAGGAGTAGGGAAGTCGTCTTGGCACCGAGTTTTTGGCTATCGTTTAGCGCCCACAAAAACACATGACTATCGAGCAAGAGACGCATTATTCATCACCTTCGAGCCAGCTGGCTATTTCGGCATCGCTTTCTGCGAGGGCGGTGTAATTTATGTGCTTTTTGCCATCCCATGCGCCCAGCTTACGCTTGGCGACAGGTGCAACTGGCGCGAGCATAAACTGCACATTGCCATACGCGCCCACATAAATGGTTTCTCCAGCGGCCGCTCGCTTACCGAGCTTGCTCAGCTGTGTTTTAGCTTCGTAAATTGTATAAACTTTGCTCATATACGTACTATACTTGACCAACATGGTCTAGTCAAGTCTGACCAACCCGAACCACGAAACTCCGCCCCTGTCATTCCGAGCGAAGTCGAGGAATCTCTTTGACGTACTTGTATCTAACAGGCAAGAAGAAGATCTTTCGACTTCGCTTTGCTTCGCTCAAGATGACATGTTTATGGTGTTTTTAAGTCTCGTGATTCGGGTTGACCAAGATGCAAAATTAGCCAATGAACACAAGGGCTTTGCCGGTGGTATGAAGCGTATAGTACAGAGGATGCACCCCTATGTGCGACTGCCCTGAAAAAGCCTGGAAGATAGGGCACTAGGGTTATTTCTTGGCTGCTGGTTTTTTAGCGGGAGCGGCTTTTTTGGCTGCAGGCTTCTTGGCTGGAGCTTTTTTGGCTACGGCTTTTTTAGCGGGAGCGGCTTTGACTTTGTCGGTTTTTACACCGGCGGGTACGCCTGCGGCTTTGGCATTGCGGGCGGCCTGTGCCTTCTTGCGGGCGACTTTGTTCTTATGCAACACGCCTTTTTTACCGGCTTTGTCGAGTTCGCTTTGCACTTTGTCTAGGGCTTTTACCGCTGTTTTTTTGTCGCTTGCGCTCAGGGCTTTGCCAAAGGCTTTTACGGCCTCTTTGAGGCTGCGCTTGGTCTTGCTATTGCGAATAGTTGCTTTGGTAGCGACTTTTACACGTTTTTTTGCTGATTTGATGATGGGCATAGAGTTCCTTCTTACGAGTTAGTATTTGCTCGGGGTCAACTATACCGCATACGCTCTCTGTTGTAAAGGAGTAGGGACCCGGATCACGAAACTCGCGCCCCTGTCATTCCGAGCGAAGTCGAGGAATCTCCTAGTTGTCTTGTAGATAACAGGAGAGAAGAAGATCTTTCGACTTCGCTTTGCTTCGCTCAAGATGACATTTTACGGTGTTTTTATGTTCTGTGATTCGGGTGTAGGGGTGTGGTGTAGCTAAAAAAATGGTAAAAACACTCGACAGCTCTTTACGCTTATGGTACCATTTATGCGGACTTTCTGTACCAAATAAAAACCACCTATAAAACCACCCATGGACGAACAACAAAAACAACTTGTACTTAAGCTCAAAGACGCCCAAAACGTCTTGGTTACCGTAAGCAATAATCCTTCGGTGGATCAGCTAGCTGCCGCAATTGGTTTAACGCTTGCGCTCAACAAGCTCGATAAGCATGCCACCGCTGTGTACAGTGGACGCACACCCAGTACCATAGAGTTTCTTAAGCCAGAAGAGACGCTTGAAACAAACACCGATAGCTTGCGTGATTTCATCATCGCCCTCGATAAATCCAAAGCAGATAAGCTGCGCTACAAGGTTGAGGACCAACTCGTCCGCATATTTATTACACCGTATAAAACGTCAATCTCAGAGAATGATCTTAACTTCAGCCAGGGCGACTTTAACGTCGATGTGGTGGTGGCACTGGGCGTCAAAGAGCAGAGCGACCTCGACCAAGCCATCACGGCGCACGGCCGTATTCTGCACGACGCGGTTGTTTCGACCATATCTCTGGAGGGGCAGTCAGAACTAGGCACACTGAATGTGGTCAATACCAACGCCAGCAGCCTTTCCGAAATAGTGACGAAGCTTGTACAAGAACTCGATAAGGGCGTCATGGACAACCAAATCGCCACAGCGCTGCTGACGGGCATTGTTGCCATGACAGATCGCTTTAGCAATGACCGTACGAGCCCAGAGACCATGAGTATCAGCGCAACACTTATGTCGGCAGGCGCAAACCAGCAGCTTATAGCGTCTGAGCTAGAAGCAGGCGTGACGCAGGTAGACCCACCACGCCCCGCCGAAGCCGCCGTGGCCGAACAGCCGGCCCAGAAAGACCCCGGAATGCTCGAAATCGACCACGAGAGCCATGAACCTGCAGCCGAGTTGCCCCCGGTAATGCCGGCTGGGAGTAGTATGCCTGCAGACGATGACGATGACGAGATGACAGCACAAGAACCGGCAACGCCAGTAGAACCTTCGCCGCCGCAAGTGCATGTGGATGAAAATGGGCAGCTTATCACCGAAGGTGACCAGGGATTCCCAAAGATACAAAACGTACATAGCCAAACGGCCGGTTTAACAGAAGATACTGCACAACAGTCAGTGACCAGAGAGCGCGTGCTCGAGCCGCCAGCGCTTGGCGGTGAGCTTACTGCCAATACGAATGAGGAGGGGCTTGATGGCTCTGCAGACGAGTCAACCGAGCCTACCTCGCAGACGCCCATACTCTCGCACAACGAACGAGTTTTGAGCCCGAGCCATGATGCTGCCCCGCTCGATGATACACCTGAGCGTGTGTCGCCCCCGCCAAGCCCGGTAGCCCCAGTCTCTCTCCCTGAGCCTTCGGTGACACAAAGCATGCCGCCAAGCTACGCACAGCCGCTCACGCCGCCAAGCAGCATGCCCCCGTCGAGCCTTCCGCCAGCGCCTTCGTTTGACATGCCCGCACAGCCGGTGAATGTAGTGCCGAGCGACGACACCGCGCAAGATGAATATATTGACACAGCAGTACAGACGCTCAGTGACATAGAGCGGGTTGTCGACAGTCCTCATGTGGATGCAAACGGTGCTTTAGCGGCAGATGCAACAGGGGTTGATGACGTCGATGCAGCCCGAAGAGCCGTCGATGCAGCCCTGGCTGCCGCATCTTCCCAGGCCAATCCTGACCCAATCATCGCCCTCAATGCACAACCGCTCGGGCCTGAGCTACGGCAACCCGAACAGCCGCAACCCACGCAACAGTATCAGCCCGCTCCAGGGTTTGATGCTGCACCCGTAAACACCGGCTTCAGTGAGCCGACACCCGGTAATACGCCAGCAGATAGCACTCTCGATATGCCGCTACCAGGTACGGTCGTATCCCAGCCACCGCTCCCAAGTTCATTCCCAGGCGTTCCGCCTTCGCAGGGGCAGAGCACATTGCCACCACCTCCACCACTGCCACCACCCCCGATTTTCCCAACCGCGTAGCGCAGGCGTGCTATGCTATCCCCTATGCAAGGGATTTTGCTTATAGATAAACCAATGGGCTGGACTAGTTTTGACGTGGTGAATTATGTGCGCAAGGTTGTTGCCGCGGCCGAGGGTAAGAAGCCTAAAAACTGCAAAGTTGGGCACACGGGCACGCTCGACCCGCTGGCGACAGGTCTGCTAGTGCTGCTGGTGGGCAAAGAATACACCCGCCAGGCAGGCGACATGAGCAAGCACGATAAAACCTATGAGGTGACGATGAAGCTGGGCGAAACATCGACCACCGGTGACGATGAGGGGGAGAAGACCCCTGTTAATTCACGCATCCCAGGTGAAACTGAGGTTTTGGACGCAGTGCAGGCGTTCACTGGTGAGATTATGCAAACACCCCCAGTGTACTCCGCTATAAAGGTTGACGGTCAGCGGGCCTACGACCTGGCGCGCAAGGGCAAAGAAGTCAAGCTTGAACCGCGCCCAGTCACTATATACGACATCCGGGAGGTGAAATATGAGTACCCGCATGTGCGCTTTACGTGCGATGTCAGTAGCGGCACGTACATCCGCTCGCTGGTAGCAGACGTGGGCGAGCGACTCGGCACTGGCGCCTACATGACCGCTCTCCGCCGCACAAAAGTGGGCGAGTATGATATATCTGCCGCCATGCAAAAAGACGATATTTCACAGGAATCACTACAATCACATCTGTTAGAGTATTGACAAGTACCACGAGTAAGGATTATAATGCTGAGTATGAATACAGCATATAGTATTACCAGTAAAGGCCAGGTGACGGTTCCAAAGGCCCTGCGTGATGCAGTGGGGATTACCCCAGCGCACCGTGTCACATTCCATCGCCGCGGCCAAGATATCATCATCCGCAAGACCCCCACGCTAGAAGAAGTTTCGGCTGAACTGCGCAAGAAGTACGCCCACAAGATTCCACCAAACGTGACCCAGAAGGACTACAACAATGCTCGCGCGAAGTTTGAGGAACAGGGCGGGGTATGGTAGCCGTCGATAGCAATATTTTGCTCAGGGCGCACATCGGTGATGGTGGCAAGCTAGCGACAAAAGCGGAGGAATTTTTATCTCGGGCGCAGCCGAGTTCCTTGCTGCTTGATCGCCTTATTCTGGAGGAGTGCAGTTACGTGCTAAAAAGCATGTATGGCTACGAAAAACAAGATATCGTGTACTGGATGACCTCTGTTATTAACGACGAGCGGTTTTATGTGCCCGACCGAGAGATAGTGGGGCTCACTATCGACATCTTCGGTCAAGAACAGCCGCTCAGCTTTGAAGACAGCTGGCTCGTCGCGCTCAAAAAGTCCGGTACGGTCACCAGCATAAAAACCTTCGACGAAGCCCTCGCGAAACGTATCTGACGCAAGCTATTGCTATAGAGGTGTATATCTGATACAATCGTTGGTAACGCCATCAGTAATCTCTAAGTAAAGTTTTGGAAAATAGGAAGGAACGAGTGTAAACGCGCATGATTTCAGCAGAGAAAAAGACGAAGATTGTTACAGATTTGCAGGCCGCCAAGGAAGACACCGGCAGTTCGGCAGTGCAGGTTGGTATATTTACCGAGCGCATCAAGGAACTGACTGAGCACCTTAAGGTAAACAAGAAGGATTTTGCAGCACGCCGCGGGCTTTTGCAGCTCGTCGGCAAGCGCAAGCGCCTACTGCAGTACATTGCGGCTGAAAACGGCCAGGCGTATCTAGACCTCATCAAGAAACTCGGCATTCGTCGCTAGGGTGACGCCCTAGTTCATGCACATTTCGTTGTTGGCTCCTCCAGTCCTCGCTCACCGTATAACCATACGGCTCGCTCCGGGCTTCAGCGCCGCCTAGAACTGCACATAAACTAGGGCATCACCAGACATTTTGCTCCGGACATTGGAATGTACCATGGTAGATTCCAAGATCTAGAACCAAAATTCTAGCTACATTAACTATCGGTGGGTGATAAAGAGCAGGTTTCCACTATATGCACAGGAAGTGGATGCTTGAACCTTGTCGCTCACTAAAAAAGGAGGCTATATGAGCCAAATTACCACTAAAACCATCAACCCTTACGGCAAAGACCTTGTGGTTGTTGAGACAGAGTTCTGCGGGCGTACGCTGACGCTCGAAGTCAACCGCGTTGGGTTCCGGACCACTGCCAGTGTGCTGGTGCGTTACGGCGACACAGTTGTGCTTGGAACGGCCATGCTGGGAAAGCCCATCCAGGGCATGGACTATTTCCCGCTCAGTATTGATTACGAAGAGAAGTTCTACGCTGCGGGTAAGATTAGCGGTAGCCGTTTTATAAAGCGCGAAGGTCGCCCAAGTGACGATGCCATCCTTATTGGCCGCCTTATAGATCGCCCCATTCGTCCACTGTTCCCCAAGGGCTATCGTAACGAAGTCCAGGGTGTTGCAAGCGTGCTCAGTATGGACCCAGCCTTCCGCCCAGATATGGTAGCCATGATTGCCATGAGCGCTGCGCTGATGCTCACGGGTGCGCCGTTTGACGGCCCTGTGGCCGGTGTACGCGTTGGTATGACCGAAAGCGGTGAATACCAGGCGTTCATGAGCGCAGAAGAGCTGAACGCCAGCAAGCTCGACCTGGTCGTGGCAGCCCGCGAAGGCGGTGTCATGATGGTGGAAGCCGGTGCCAACGAAGCGACCGAAGAAGAAGTGGTGGCGGCGCTGAAGTTTGCTGAGGAAGCCGTGCAGCCCGCACTGGCCGTGCAAGCTGAACTGGCAAAGAAGGTCGGGGTGAAGCCCGTCGAATATGAATTGACCCTCCCAGACGAAAAAATCCAAACAGCGGTCGATGCTTGGGTAGCGGGTAAACTCGGCGAAGACCTACGCCTGCCATACCCAGAACGAAACGAAATGATCGGCGTGCTCAAAGAGCAGTTTCACGCTGCCTTCGCCACAGAGCTTGGCGAACAAGAATACACGGCTGTTCGCACACAGTACGACGAGGCATTCCAAATGGCACTGCACAAAGATGTGCGTGCCGGGATTGTTAAGGATGGCACCCGTCCCGATGGCCGCAAACTCGACGAGATCCGCCCGCTGAGCTCCGAAGTTGGACTACTGCCACGCGCACACGGTTCGAGCCTATTTACCCGCGGTATGACGCAGGGCATGAATATCGTCACACTCGCACCGCTGAGCTATGCTCAGTTGGTCGACACTATGGAAAAGAACGAAGAGCGCCGCTACATGCACCACTACAATGCGCCAGGCTACACCGTGGGTGAAGTTCGCCGCCTGGGCAGCCCCGGCCGCCGCGAGATTGGCCACGGCTACTTGGCAGAGCGCGCTCTTACCGCCGTGCTGCCAGATGAAGCAGTGTTCCCATATGCTATTCGCTCTGTCACCGAGATTATGAGCCAAAACGGCTCAACATCGATGGCTGCAACTTGCTCAAGCTGTTTGGCGTTGATGGACGCTGGCGTACCGCTAAAGGCGCCAGTATCTGGCATAGCCATGGGGCTCATGGTAGACGGCGACAAGTTTTATGTGCTGAGCGACATTGCTGACGCCGAAGACTTTGCCGGTGACATGGACTTTAAGGTCACGGGGACAAGCAAGGGCATCACCGCGCTTCAGATGGACATGAAAGTACACGGTTTGCCGGTGGCAACGCTAGCGCAAGCTCTGGCACAGGGTAAAGATGGTCGGGCATTCATACTCAAGCACATGCTGGAGACGATAGCCGAGCCACGCACCGAACTAAGCCCGTACGCGCCACGCGTGGAAAGTATCCAGATTAACCCAGATAAGATTCGCGAAATCATCGGTAAGGGTGGCGAAACCATCCAGAAGATTACGGGCGAAACTGGTACCGAGATAGATATTAAAGACGACGGCACAGTCATGATCGCTAGCCCTAACGGCGATAGCATTCAGCGTGCGAAAGATTGGATTCTATCTATAGTGGAAGACCCAGAAGTAGGCAAGATCTACGTGGATAAGCCAGTGGTGAGCGTGCTTGATTTTGGCGCATTTGTGCAGATTATGCCAGGCAAAGACGGTCTGGTGCACGTGAGCGAAATGAGCGAAGAGCGCGTGAACAAGCCAAGCGACGTGGTGAAAGAGGGCGACCTCGTTACCGTGAAACTCGTGGCCATAGACGACCGCGGCCGCTTGCAGCTGAGCATGAAAGCAGCGCAGAGAGAGCTGAAGAAATAATAGGCTCATTGGGCAGATGTATCAGACGAACAGAGAGCAGAAATTTTGCAGATAACAGGCAGCAGACAGACTAGCAGCGGAAGCGAACCGAATAGGCATGCTTTGCTTGAGCGGCGTATGCTTTTATTTGCGGCTGGTGTAATTCGAAAACTCGAAAAGGTGCGCAGCCTATCACCCAAACTTGTTGATCAACTGACACGGTCCTCGTCGAGTATAGGAGCGAATTACGCTGAGGCATGCAATGGCGCATCTAAGCTAGACTTTCGGAATAAGATATACATCTCCAAGAAAGAAGCAGCAGAAACACGATTTTGGATAGATCTGTGCATCGAGTTAAAAGGAAGTGATGAGGAATGGGATGCATTACGTACCGAATCGGCCGAATTAGTGATGATTTTGCAAGCAATAATCAATACGTTGAAAGACGGGTCTGCCAAATGACATCTGCCAATTTTTTGTTATCTGCCATCTGTATGTCTGCTCAATACGGAAAGGATCAATGATCAATGGTCAACGATCAAACCATGGATAATCAGCAGAAGCTTGATGAGTTAGTCGCGTCGATTAAGTCTTCCGGGATTACACCTGAGCTTGAAAGTCAGGCGACGCAGTTGGTGTTTGGTGAGGGAAATGCAAATGCAGACATAGTTTTCATAGGTGAGGCGCCGGGGAAGCAGGAAGATTTGCAGGGAAAGCCCTTTGTGGGGGCGAGCGGAAAGTTCCTGGATGAAATGCTGGCGAGTATTGGGATGAGGCGAGAGGATATATACATTACAAACATCGTAAAGTACCGGCCGCCGAACAACCGCGACCCCTTGCCAGAGGAAAAAAAAGC
>JAKPIL010000047.1 GCA_029549845.1 bacterium | reverse complement strand
CAACCTGCCCAAAAGAACAAAATCCTAAAGGCACTACTTGCGAACTGTAAAATAGACCAAAAAAGGCTTCAACTTAATCTGTTGAAGCCCTTCTCTGTGCTTGTTAATAGCACTAATTCACAAAATTGGCTCCGGGGACTGGGCTCGAACCAGCGACCTAGTCGTTAACAGCGACCCGCTCTACCACTGAGCTACCCCGGATTAACTCCGTGTGCTCTTCCCGCTTGCACGATGTGCAAAAACCAGGGAACAACACCGGAGTAAATTTAGATATAAGGTACCTATCCCCTTGCGGAAATACAGCTAGTATCATAGCTTTTTCGAGCCGGCCTGTAAAGGCTTATGGGTCTACGAACCGATTTGGACTGTTTCGCCGCCAATTTGCTTGGCAAAGAAGCTATCGTGCGAGATGTATATAACGGCGCCGTGGTAGTGTGCGAGCGCGTCCTCTAGCTCTTCTATGCTGGGTAGGTCAAGGTGGTTGGTTGGCTCGTCGAGCAGCAATATGCTGGGCTGGGCGGACAGCATACGTATGAGTTGCAGGCGGGCTTTTTGGCCACCACTCAGGTTGCCGACCAGCATGGCGCCGTCGCTGATGGGGTCAAATAGGTACTCACCCAGGAGCTGCTGCACCTTTTGCTCGTTTACGGGCACGTCTTTTTCTTGGTACGAAATGGAGATGGCGTCTTTGAGCGCCATGGGCAGGAACCGGGCGTCTATTTCCTGCTCGTACAGGCCAAGCGAGAGCTCCTTTTCGGTGGCGAGGGTGCCGGTAAAGAGTGTTGATGCTAGTTCGCCGCCGCGTACACGGGCCATGATGGCGTTTATGAGCGTGGTCTTGCCTGCTCCGTTGCGGCCGTGCAAGCGCAGTCGCTCGCCCTCACGCACGGTGAAGCTCACGCCAGAAAACAGTGGTGCGTCACCATAGCCCAGGCTGAGTTCGTGAGCTTGTACGAGCATGCGGCTCGACTTTGTTTCGGCGCTGCGTGTGTTGAGTTTGATGTTCTTGGCCTTGTATTTTTGGTAGGCATTGGTCATTTTGGGGTCGAGTAGCTCGGCGTTTTCGCGGTCTATCCAGAATGAAGGCTTTTCGGTATCAGACAGTTTGGCCAGCTCGGTCGCGGCCTTTTCCTCCTGGGATTTGAAGCGTTTTATGGTGCCTGGGTCGCGCGATTTTTCCTTGAGCCGGCGGAAACGGATGACATCGGCCGTGAGGTTTTGTATGCGGCGCTGCACCAGGTCGTACTCGTTCACCTGCGAGGTTATTTGACCGCGGTTGACGCGGAGATAGTGTTCGTAGTTCCCACGAAACGCGTAGGCGCGGCCATTGCGGATTTCTATAATACGGTCAACCATCGCCAGGACATCACGGTCGTGGGTAATGACCACCACGGCTTCCTGCGCCTGCTTTAGCCAGCCTATGAATGCCTGCTTGGCGACGTAGTCCATGTGGTTGGTCGGCTCGTCTATAAGCGCTAGGTCACCTTTGGCGCGCTGTACCTTTATGAGCTCTACCATGCGCTTTTGGCCACCGCTTAGTTCGGCTAGGGTGGATTCGAGCTTCTCGGCCGGGAGTTGGTAGGCTTCGAGCGCCTGGCCAAGCTCGTCCTCGACCTGGAAATACCCAAGCTGTGTAAACCGCTCCAGTGCATCGCTGTAGCGCTGGATTTTAGCCGGGTTGTCGCCCATGGTTGCTGGGTAGGTGGTGAGAATGCGGTGCAGTTGGGCAAACTCGGGCAAGTCGCCCTGTATGTACTCAAGCACGGTTTTGTCTTCGTGCCCGTGGTGCTCCTGGCGGCTGGCTATGACAACCGTACCGCGCCGGACGGCTATGTCGCCCTGAAAGTCGGTGTCTTCGCCAGTAATCATGTGCAGTAGTGTTGATTTGCCGGTGCCGTTCCGGCCCACAATCCCAAGCTTTTCGCCAGGCTGAATATCAAACCGCAGGCTGTCATACAGCTGCTTGTCGCCAAACGACTTTTCGGTAATATCTACAGATACAATCATCCGAGTTTAATTTCTCGACGTATGCTGCGCTCTTCGTCTTTTTTCTTCAGGCTGGCGCGTTTATCGTAGGCCTTTTTGCCCTTGCCGACGGCAATGCGGAGTTTTATGTAGCGGCCACCGGTAAGGATTTCGAGTGGGACTATGCTGCGGCCCTGGGTCTTTGCGGCTATGAGCGCATCTATCTCGCGGCGTTTAGCAAGCAGCTTGCGGGTGCGGGACTGGTCTTGCTCTGGTACGGGTACGCCGCTTGT
>JAKPIL010000045.1 GCA_029549845.1 bacterium | reverse complement strand
CAAGTGTTTCTTTCGCGGCTGAAGATAGGTATGCCACTGGGCAGTGACGTTACCGCGTACTATGGTTCGGTGCTTGCTGGGCAGGGGAAGGACGTGACGTATGATACACCGTACAATACACGTATCCACACCGGCCTTCCGCCCACGCCAATTAGTAATGTCGACACGAGCGCACTCGCGGCCGTAGCGCATCCAGCCACAACAGACTGGCTGTTCTTTGTGACGGGTGACGATGGAACGACCTATTTTTCAAAAACCGCTGCCGAACACGAGGCGTTAGCCGCAAAATATTGCCACAAACTCTGCCAGGAATAACAGGGGTGGCTGAGGGCTGGGGGGTTGCATTTTACCCGGGGGACGAGTAGAATGGTTCGGTAGCCATATACGCGTGTTCTATGGAATATGCCTTATGGGTATCTTTTGTACGATAGCACGAACACTACAACATATCGCCGCCTGAAAGCCGGCCTAGAGTCAATAGCAACGTAAGACCCGTACAGAAGTTTTGGCAATCTCAGCACCGTGCTGAATCTGCCAGGAGAAATCGTATTAGTACACTACAATCCGGGTCAGTTTTGGCCCAACGTTTACAACGCCGTCGTCAGATGGCAAGCACGCGCTTACAACGTACATTACGTCGTAAAGCAGTAAAAAAGCGCATGATTCGGCTTGGTTTGGTTACGGCCAATCTGGCCCTGCTTGGTGCTGTGCTCTTCTTTGTTATTACAAGTTCTCACGCCGATAAGCCAGCGGTAGCTGCGGCCCGTGCTTCGGCAGAAGCCGTCGCCAGCCCAGTTGATCGTCTCACATCGTTTGATGTTGCCGCCAATGTTGCTAAGGCAGTAAACGTACCAGAGAAAACACCCATTGTAAACCAAGCCCAGAGTGCTCACGTAGCGGTGGTGGTCAGTGCGAGCGACACAAGCGTTGCGGTAAAACCCCAAGTTGTCACTACCGCTCAGAAGAGTTGGCGTGACATCACCGAATACACCACAGTTGACGGAGACACGGTACCAAGCCTTGCCCAGAAGTTTGGTGTTACATCGGAAAGCATTCGCTGGTCCAATGGTCTTAGTACGGACAGCGTTAATACAGGCACAAAGCTTGTCATGCCACCAGTTAGTGGCGTTGTGTATACTGTAAAATCTGGTGATACGCCGCAAAGTATCGCAACCACATACCACACGTCAGCCGACAAAGTTATACAAGATAACGATGCCGAAAACGGGCTTACGGTCGGTAAGCGCATCATCGTTCGCGATGGACAAATCATACCAGTAGCTGCCCGTCGAACCACGACCACCTACACGGCAGTAGCGGGTAGTTTTGTGCCACAGTACAGCGCCAATGGTTACCCATGGGGATGGTGCACATGGTACGCTGCTTCTCGTGGCGGTGCGCCAAGCAACTGGGGCAATGCAAACACTTGGGCATACTACGCTCGGCTGAGTGGTTGGCGCGTTAGTTCTGCTCCGACCGCCGGTGCAATCTTTCAGACTGGTGCAGGCTGGGCAGGTCACGTCGGTATGGTCGACGAAGTGTACGATAACGGTACTATGAAAATCAGTGACATGAACGGTGTGGCTGGCTGGGGTCGAGTGGGATCGGCTGTCGTTTCGGTCAGTACGTACCCGAACTACATTACCCGCAATTAGCCTCGCAAGTCACCCGGACATTGCGTCAGCGGCCACTCAGAGGGTTAGTGAGGTTTGATTTCTTTCGGTAAGAGCAGGGCTTTTCCCTGGAGTAACAGAGAAAGCTAAGGTATACTACCAGATATGAAGTTTGTAGATACGGCAACAGTACTCGTGAAGGCTGGTGATGGCGGCAGTGGGCGCACCTCTTTTCGTCATGAGAAATTTGTTGATAGAGGCGGTCCGGACGGCGGCGATGGCGGTAAAGGAGGCGATATTGTGTTTGTTGCGAGCCGCAATCAGAACACGCTTATGGACTTTCGCTTTCACCGTGAACTCGCTGCAGAGCCCGGCGGCAACGGCGGCAAGACACGAAAACATGGCCGCAATGGCAAAGATCTCCGCGTAGCGGTGCCAGTTGGTACGATTGTGTCAGAGAACGACGTCGAGCTTGTCGATTTGTCGCAAGATGGGCAAGAAGCGGTGATTGCTGCCGGCGGTCGTGGCGGTTATGGCAATGCACACTTTGTGAGCAGTGTACGCCAGGCGCCTAATTTTGCAGAACCAGGCGGTGAGGGCGAAGTACTCGATCTTAAGCTTGAGCTAAAACTGATTGCCGATGTTGGGCTCGTGGGGTTGCCAAACGCCGGTAAGTCAACCTTTCTTTCGGTTGTGAGTAACGCTCGTCCAGAAATTGCGGATTATCCATTTACGACGCTAACGCCAAACCTTGGGGTTGCTGATGTGTCCGGGGCAGGGAGTATGCTCATAGCCGATATCCCGGGCCTCATAGAGGGTGCGGCCGAAGGCAAGGGTCTTGGCGACGAGTTCCTTCGCCATGTTGAACGCACAGCAGTGCTGCTGCATTTGGTCGATGCGACGAGCAATGATGTGGTTGCAGATTACCGAACAATTGAAAATGAAGTGAAAGCCTACTCTGTTGAGCTAGCATCCCGGGCGAAAATTGTCGTTCTAACCAAAATAGACGCCAGTCTGCCCGAACTGGTTGCCGATGTTGAAAAGTCACTGAAGAAAGTTGTACCCAAAGGCACACAAATTTTTGCGATATCGTCGCAAGCACATATGGGTACCAAAGAGCTACTGTACGCCACGCTGCAGCGAGTGCAGACCGAACGGAGCAAGGTTGAGGCGGCCATAGAGGCAGACGATTCCTTGCCTGTACTGCGACTTGAAAAGTCAGATAAATGGACCGTAGAAAAGACAGAGCACGGGTTTAGGGTGTACGGCGGCCGGGCCGATAAATTTGCCGCACGTACCGACTTTGATAATGAAGAATCCATTCGCCGTTTCCGCGATATTCTCAAAAAGATGGGTGTCATGCACGCGCTTTCTCGCCAGGGTGCTGTGCCTGGCGACACTGTGACGTTCATGACCGGCGACATGGAGTACTAGCCCACAGGGCTTCTACGTGGCTACATACATGCGCATGACTCAGTAAGATGTCCTGGCTATATGGCCCAGCTCTCAGCGAGTGTCTCTATTAAGTTGCGTTGGCGCATGGTAGACTGGGGATGATGAGCAGCCAGACGTTATTTTGGTACGATCTTGAGACAACGGGCATTTGTCCGCGCGAGGATCGGATTATGCAGTTCGCCGGACAAAGAACTGACATGCAGCTTAATCCTGTTGGCGAGCCTGTCAACGTGCTTATAAAGCTTTCTGACGACATCTTACCTCAGCCCGAGGCCGTCCTGCTCACCGGCATTACGCCTCAGCAAACTCTTGCAGATGGCATTACTGAAGCTGAGTTTTTGCGTATTTTCTGCGACGAAGTTGCAATACCCGGCACCGTTTTTGTAGGCTTCAACACAGTTCGTTTTGACGACGAGTTCATGCGGTTTGTGCAGTACCGTAATTTTTACGATCCGTACGTCTGGCAGTGGAAGGATGGCCGTGGTAGGTGGGACATATTAGACGTTGTGCGTATGACGCGGGCGCTCCGGCCAGATGGCATACAGTGGCCGGTGGTAGACGGTAAGCCAGGCAACCGGCTTGAGATGCTCACGAAGGCAAATGCTATCCCACACGAAGGAGCACACGATGCGCTCGCAGATGTGACTGCAACTATAGCGGTCGCAAAGCTTATCTATACTAATCAGCCAAAGTTGTTTAGCTGGCTACTAAATATGCGTGATAAATCCCAGGTGAAAAACCTGGTAGAAGCCAACGAACCTTTTGTGTACAGCAGTGGCAAATATGCAAATGAGTTCCAAAAAACCAGCGTTGTTGTGCGGCTGGCTGAACACCCCAAAAAGCAGGGTGCGCTAGTCTATGACCTACGCCATGACCCAACGCCTTTCTTGGCCATGAGTGCTGCCGAGCTTGCCGAGCGCTGGCGCTGGAC
>JAKPIL010000043.1 GCA_029549845.1 bacterium | reverse complement strand
TTGGCTGCTGGTGTAAATGTGAGGGCGTACTGTAAGCCAGTGGTGGCTGATGGAGTGGAGTCGCTGAGCTTGATGGAACGATCCGAAAACTGAGCAGCATTTGCCTGTCCCTGCTGTAGTACCGGAATGACACTCCCAACTACGAGCGCCAGCGCCATCAGGGCGGTTGTCGGGCGTCGTAGCGACTTATAGTTGATATTCATGTTATGTGTTCTCCTTTGTTGTAAGGATTTATTTAATATTTACATCATCACATTATCACTACGTGTTGTAACATGCAAGTGATTTTATAGAGTATATTGATTATATGTTGTAAAAATTATAGATTATTGTTGTAAGAATTATGAAGAATGTTTTACGATTTATATACTACTCCTGCGTTTAATAGTCGTACGACAGCACACACCGAGGCAGTAGCGACGATATCTCTCGATAATCCCAAGCACCTACGCCGTGGCCCCGCAAAACCCACCCCTAACTTCTTTGTTTCCAAGGAGCCTCCTTGGAAACAAGCGCGCTGACTCCTTGTGCGGACAAGGGATCTATGTGGCTACATGTTAATAGGTTGCGGTTGCCACGATGGTCTGGTTGGTGGCATATGTGCCACCAGGCGTAACAGGAGAAATATTCGCTATATAGGAAATGGTGTACATGGTATAGCTCGATGATGAAGCTGATGACGCAATGGTGTCAGTCGAATTGTACTTGAAAGCGTTGGCCGTACTATAGGCGGCATCGACAGTGCCAAAGCTAAAGGGCTCTGAAGGGTAGTCCGGATCGTGGGAAAGATTCGAGCCCACAGGGGGGGTTGTATTGGCCACAAGGTTCATACCAAACTGCTCGGTACCAACGCTTGAAGCTACTCCTGTCATAGCGCTCAGTGCATGACCACTATTTGTTGGTGCGGAGCCGTATATCTGCACGACATACCCGCTACTCAGATATGATTTAACGCTAAACTGCACTGTGCCGGTTTTGGTTGACGCGGTATCGAGCACGCCAAGATCTACACTGGGCGAGCCAATAATAGCAGCCTCTATCCATGGTGTTCGGTCGGTGTTAAAACCGGCCTGAGCCTGATAGCTTGTGCTCTTAGTGTTGCCCACTGTAAGCTCGCCGGCGGATTGTTTGGTGCAGTAAGAGCCCGAGCAGGCATTCAAGTCGCCACCCGTGCCAAAGAATGCCTCATTGATCTGGTAGCTACTTGACTGCGACTGTTGTGCAGAGACCGTGCCAACAAGCAACAGAAGCAGTACGCTTACAAATAAGCCACCCATGCTGATCAGCCTCTGTTTGCGTATTTGCATAACAATAATCCTCACGCTTATTTTCCCTCATTTTGCCCCCAGAAGCAACCCAAAGCAGAAGTGTCACCGTCGGACGATACTCATACGGTGTACGGGTCTGGCTACCCCCAAGGAGCCTGGTGTTGGACTTGGGCTAGTTCGTTATTCCCTTTGCATCATAAGTCCTGTATGATATCAGTAAAGCATAAGTGGTAAAAACCTATGGAATCAGACGATAAAAAACACGACGAAAGCACGGCCAGCCAGGATAGCAACGCTGGCTCATCGAATGCGACTAGTTCACTCGAGAGCTCAGACGATAACAGCCTTGACGGTGGCGCTTCGACGACCGGAAAGATTGTCGACGAAACCCCAGCCGCAGCACGAACTGGTTCGCCCATACAGCGACTCATTAAACGGGTAAATATATACCTACTACTCTTTATCTTCCTACTCGTCGTTGCGGGTGGCATAATCCTGGTAACATATCTTGCGAGCAAGAAAACTAACTCAAACACCGTCAAGACCCAATCGCTCAGCAGCGACACTCTGAAGCAGCTTGCAACGTCTGATGTGACCGTTGGCCAGCCAAAGCAAGTACTTAATGTGCAAAGCAATGCTGTGTTCGCTGGGAAAGTGCTCATCCGTGACAGTCTTGAGGTCGCTGGACCAATCCAGGTTGGGGGCAGCCTGAGCGTCCCTGGTATTACCGTATCTGGCAATAGCGTGTTCGAGCAGTTACAGGTCAATAAAAGCCTAAGCGTACAGGGTGACGCCTCCATACAAGGTCAGCTTACGATACAGAAAAACCTCAGTGTGAGCGGGGGCGGGACGTTTGGCGGTCCTATCACCGCGCCGGCGTTGACCGTGAATACTTTGCAGATGAATGGCAGTCTTACGCTCACAAAACATATTGTTATTGGTGGCTCTACGCCCGATCGCAGCAACGGCCCAGCGCTGGGCGGAGGCGGAACGGTCGCCCTCAGTGGGTCGGATACGGCTGGTAGTGTCAACATAAATACCGGAACAAGCCCCGTTGCAGGCTGCTTCTTGACCATAGATTTTACGCAAAAATATAACGCAACTCCCAATGTCCTCGTTACGCCCGTCGGCTCTAATGCGGCCCTTGCTGGCTACTACGTGAACCGGTCTGCCGCCAGCTTCAGCATATGCGCCGCAAATAACCCCCCCGCAAATGCAAGTTTTGGCTTCGACTACTTCATTGTCGAGTAGCCTATACTCAACATCCTGTGTCGGCCACGGCCTCACTATCTTCGCCCGTTCTTGGCCACCTACCGTCTTGAGCCAGTATAGACCCAATGGCCTCAAGCCTTACACCGACGGGCTACTTAAACCGCATACTCGCTAAGATATCGTAGAGAACGCTGTAGTCTGGGTTGATGGAGCTGTCTGTGTACTTGATAAATATTTGATCGTGCTTACCACTCTCAGTTGTTACCGAAAAGAGGTTATCTCCGTCCTTAGATATTGTCCCTACGACTGCCCGAGCGGAGTTGGCCATATCACACTGGAAGTCTACCTCTTGCCACTTTGCGGGCGCTAAGCCAGTCCTGGCATCCATTTTGCTTGCCTCAGTAAATGTTACGCAATTATCTGATACTACATCGTGTGAAACCGTTCCGGCTCCGCCGTACACCACTATAGCCTTGTTAAGGCCTAGCCCCTTAGGAGGATTATTAATAAATATCTCCAGCACCTGGCTATGGTCGTTATTGTTATACATGTACAGTGGCGCATATACTGACTGCGTCACTGGTACTTCTTTCCACCCTAAAGGAGCCTGAAACCGCACCTCAGGCTTTTCAAAAGTCTCCATTTTGGTCGTATTTGCCCCATATGCTCTACTCGAAGAAGGGGTACTCTTAATGTCT
>JAKPIL010000035.1 GCA_029549845.1 bacterium | reverse complement strand
CAAGCAGTATTGAGTTCTTTAGCACGTATTTCCAGATTGGCACCAGATATGCACGCACCTACTACGTGTTTGGGTACCCCAGGCAGATTTATACGGGGTGGCTCAGCGGACTCGTCAACCTTGACGAAGTACTCGACCTCTCTATTTACGTCTATCCTGTTGACAGCCAGGCAGTGCTTGAAAGCCTGCGCAAGAAGGTCACCCAGCTCGAAGCAGGGCTGCAGATTGATTCTGAAAAGGGTCGCGTGCGTGACCCAGCCAAACAAGCAGCCATACTCGACGCCGAGGAAATGCGCGACAAACTCCAGGTGGGCGAAGAGCGGTTCTTCCGCTTTGGTTTGTACTTCACCATCTACGGCTCGTCTATGGATGAGCTTGAGTTTGTGAGCCACAAGGTAGAGAGCATGCTTGGTCAGCAGCAGGTCTACAGCAAGGCAGCAACAAGTCAGCAAGAGCAGGGGCTCAACAGCGTTGTGCCGCAAATGGTTGACCAGCTGCAAATCAGGCGCAATATGAGCACCGGGGCCATTAGCACTAGTTTCCCGTTCACGAGTGCCGACCTAAGCCAGGACAATGGCATCTTGTACGGCATAAACATGCACAACAGTGGCCTCGTTATATTTGACCGTTTCAGCCTCGAAAACGGCAACTCGGTGGTGTTTGCAAAGTCTGGCGCAGGAAAAAGCTTCACTGTTAAGCTTGAGGCACTTCGCAGCCTTATGTTTGGCACCGAAATCTTCATCATTGACCCCGAAAACGAATATGAGCGCATGTGTGATGCGGTCGCCGGTGCCTATGTCCGCCTTAGCCTCAACTCAAACACCCGCATCAACCCCTTTGAACTTCCGCAGGTCGTTGATAGCGAAGAGGCCGACAACGCCCTGCGCTCTAACCTCATCACCCTCCATGGGCTCCTCCGTCTTATGATGGGCGGCGCCCAGTCACAGATGCTCGGTGGCAATAGCGCACTTGTACCGGCTCTATCCCCCGTAGAAGAAGCCGACCTTGACGCTGCTCTCATAGACACCTATGCAAAGGCGGGCATTACCCAGGACCCGCTCACACACTCTGCCGTGCCACCCACCATAGCCGACCTTTACGACACGCTCCTGCACATGGGCGGCACTGGCCCACAGCTCGCCCAGCGACTCCGCAAATACACAAGCGGCACTTTTGCGGGCATATTCAGCCAACAGAGCAACATCAACGTCAATAACCCCTTGGTTGTGTTCAACATTCGCGACCTCGAGGACGAACTACGCCCCGTGGCCATGTATATTGTTCTAAATTTCATATGGAACAAAACCAAGGCCGATATGAAGAAACGCATTCTCATCGTCGACGAAGCCTGGCAGCTCATGAAGTACGAAGACAGCGCCAACTTCTTGTTTTCGCTGGCAAAACGCGCCCGCAAATACAACCTTGGCATCACCACTATCACCCAGGATGTGGAAGACTTTATGGGCTCACGTATGGGCCGCGCCATTGTAGCCAATGCCAGTATGCAGATGCTCCTCAAGCAGTCCTCTAGCGCCGTCGATGTCCTGAGCGATGTCTTCAAGCTCACTGAGGAAGAAAAGAAGCGACTCGGTCAGTTCCCGGTTGGGCAGGGTCTGTTCTTTGCCGGCCAAAACCACGTCCACATTCAGGTAGTCGCGAGCCCGACCGAAACAAGCCTCATCACCACCAACCCTCAGCAAGTTCAGGCCATGAAACAGGGTGACATGAGCCAGGCACAGGGCACCATAGACCTCCAGAACCAACTGTACCCAGGAAGTACAAATAACCTTTCGTAGGAATACCATGCGCACCCCAACAGACCACGCAAACTATGACGCACCAGGCAACGTAGACAGCCGTCCGGGCGAGGGGGCTCGTGACGGTTTTGGAATAGACGGCGACACCGCCGCTACTGACTCCCGTGCCCCAAAAGAAACCTCTGGCGATTCACCGAGTGCGGATTCGCAGGATAGAGACAAAGCCTCTGAGGGGACTGCTGACGCCGCATCCTTACGCGACCAAGAAGAGAACCCTGCGTCACAGGACGAGCCAAATGATGAGATGCTCGGCAAGGGCTACACTGGCTTCAAGAATCGTCTGCAGGCTCGCTCGCTCGCAAAAATGATTACAAAGCGCCGCTCAATGGTCGCCGGTGGTATAGTTGGACTACTTTCTGCAGGGGGGCTTGGTATTCTCGTTACCGGTATCCTTCCGGCTCAAGCCTACAACTATTCTCAAATACTCTTAAATGCAACAACCCACAACGAGCGCAGCCGAACAATTACTCTCGGACGCATATACCGCTATATGCGTACGGGTAGCGTCGGCTCCACCAGGCTAAACATGCTCGAGTACCGGCTCTATCCAAAAATGATAACGAGCCTGGGCAAAACCGGGGTAACGATTCTTCCGGAGGGGCTTACCGGCCATATCCGTGCTGTCAGCCTTGACCCATCTAAGCTGAGTGATATGCGCGCAATGAGCCGAGAGGAGATTGGAAAATACGTGTCAGATCGATACGGTGTAAATGCCTCTAAAGTATATGTCGGTGCAAACGGTGGGAATGTTCGGTTTAGTATGCAGGACTTGCCCCTGAAAACGCGTGAGCTAGTGCTTAAGGATATCGTACGCCAAAGCGGAGCCGGAAAAATAGACGCTTTCATTCAAATGCGTCTTCTGCGCAGCTATTATGGTGTCCCTTCTATGTTTCACCCTCTGCAGCGGGGGGCCTCGTCACTCGACGCTAAAACTCTTGAATTATTGCGGAAAAGTAAATCCTTTCGAGAGATGGAAAAAAATCGCACCGCAAAAATCGCTGCGAGAAGCGAGGCCGCCAAGGCACGACTTGCGTCAATCAAGGCGAAGGCGACGGCCGGCGCCGGCGCAGCTGCGGGCGTGGTCCTTGCTCAGGGGGCGTTGTGTATTGCCTATGATGTAGCCAAGGAAGCCGATACTATAAACCAGGAGAACTACCGTGACCCTGCCGTAAAGTCCGGTGCAGACGCCCAGGCAGTCGGTGAACAGATTGCCGCAAGCTCTCCTGATGTGACAAAAATGAACGTTGAAGCATATACAGAGAATATGGTCGACCCCGTTACAAAAACCACACCTTTTGATAGCGAGGCGGTCCGTGCCCTTGAAGGCAAGACGGGCGGCATCCCAGTTGATGCCTCGCTCAAAGCAGCCTTTTCGACAACCAATGCAGCGGCTGCCTTCTTAAAGACACTAGAGAGCTATAAAGCCGATTCTGTTTGTAGCGCTGGTGGTCAAGCAGTGGGGCTGGCCCTTGGTGCCATACAGTTAATAGTTGGACCAGGGGGGTGGATATTAAAAGGGATCACAACAGCTGGTGGGGCGGCGGCCTCCCAGATAATGATAACCTACATACAGTCAACCATACCGAAGCTCCTCGCAGAAGAACCGCCCATTGGCATTCCCCACCAAGGGGCTGATGGTGGGGCATTCGACGCATATGGGGCACGGGCAGGCGCAAACGAAGTATCGACATCCTCTGCGGGGGTTCCTATAGACAACACGACTGCGATGCTCAGAGAGCAAGAATGGCGCGCTGAGGAGAAAGCAACCTGGTCAAGACAGTCGTTTCTAGCCCGCGTATTTAATCCCTATGATTATCGTTCTTTAGCGGGGCGTTTTGTAGACACACAATCATCCGACATTGCCACCCAGACCTCAAGAATGGCTTCGTCGATCGCCACACTACCAAGCTTGCTTCTGCGCCTTCCCTCGTGGGCCATCCCTCAAAACAGAGCCTCAGCAGAGACGGCTTCGTTCGACTGGGGTTTCCCGACCTTTGACCTTTCAAACGCCGTTCTCAATGACCCCCGCTACGCTGACCCCTACGACAACGCCGACAAGACAGCCACAATCCTTGATAGCTCGAGCGGCCAGTATGTGGACCGAGCAATGGTGTGTTTCGGTGCAGAGATCGTAAAAGAAGACTTTGGAGGGACGATGGTATGGGCGGTCCGCGCCAGAACAAAACCAAATATATATTCAACCGGTTACGCGGCTGCCAACTGCGGTCAACAAGATAGCGATAGCTGGAACAGAGTGTCTGCATTCATCAACGCCTCCATGGCAATGGAGACTGAGGGTTGCCGGCTTGGGCGGGCCGAATCATGCGACCGCGTCGGGCAAGATAGTCCAACAGGGAGCGCACAGGCAGCTCCCAACACAACCGCGCAGCCCACCTCACTTGACAGCTCCCAGCTCTTTACAAGCTCGGAGAGCATAGCTTGCTATGACGACCCTTCGACGGCCGAAAAAGAAACACGCGACCTAGGCATACAAGACGGCTATGCAAAGGGCGCGAAGATACCAATACGAATCTGCGCGGTAAGCGGGTTCAAGAGCACGAGCGCAGAAAGCAATGGTGGTTTCGGCGTTACTGGAGCCAATGGAGATGTTATCGTCAACTCACGAGTCTCGAAAAATGTGACCGAGCTCTTTCTTGCCGCAAAGGCCGATAAGTCGGTTGGTCAAAGCGGGTTAGTTCTTTCTGCGGTAAGCAGTTTTAGAACTATGACCCATCAACAAAATCTCTGCAGACAGAATGCGCTCTGTATGAGCGGAGACGGTCGTTATGTAGCTGTTCCCGGATATTCAAACCATCAGATGGGTTTTGCGATCGATTTCGCAGGAACCAACGTTAAAACCAACGCGACCTCCTGCACCTCTGGCCGAGCGACCGATCCAGGTAGTCGTGTTTGGCGATGGCTCGAAAATAACGCCGCTCGCTTCAGTTATAGGCAGTATATGCGTGAGTCTTGGCATTGGGATCCTGTGCCCGACAAGTCCCATTGTGGTGGAGTAGGCGGTGCATAGGCTGCTACGTCTCATTGCCGTGGTACTCCTATGCTCTGTGTTTGTTTTTGACGCAACAAAAGTCACCGCTTTAAGTGCCGAGCAGTCACTGGTGTACGAGCGCGGCATTTACGCCTATGATGTTGCTATCGGCGTCGAGTGTGGTTCTGCCGGATTAACCTCAACAGGTATTTCAAGCGGAGCGACGAGCGGCACCTGGAGCAGCGGCCTACAGCCTCCTTACATCCTTGAGCAGTTCGCTATTGAAACTCTGAAAAATATTGCGAAGAAGAAAGGTGTAGACCAAAGCGTTGCCGTCACAGAGGAGCATGTTATCGCGCTTGTCGCATTTATGTGGGGCGAGGGGGGAGATATTAACAATAGTAATCTATTTAATCCCTTAAACACTGGCATAAACTCGCCCGAGTTACTATCTAGCGCTACCGATAGTGCCGGCAGGCAGTCATTTAGCTCGTTCGATAACGGAGTAGAGGGAACTGCTCGCACAATGGTTGGGAGTTCGCAATCAAGACTAGCGGCAACGCTAGTCATTCAATCTTCTACGGCGGAGCAGTTCATGGAAGCGCTGACCTACTACAAGCGCTATGAAGGAAATAAGTATTGGGCTGCTGTCTCTGACCCAAGCTATGACGGCAGTGATGGTATTCCCGCACTTGGCCCAAATGCAGCGCAGTTATACTATCAGCAACGATTAACTCTCGTGAGCCAAACAAGATCACGGTATGCGGACATGGCTGGTACTGTAATTGGTACGAGCACCAAAGAACAACCGGCTCACATAACCGCAAAAGAAAAGCTCGTTTATAAACCTGCTGGTGGCCAAAGCAGCCCGACGAATACCGCGAGCGTGAGTGGTGGCGATGGTAATTGCCTTAGTAGCGGCGCAGCTTCTGCGGGTAACAGTCTCGCTATAGTCCAAAGGGCTCTTGAATTCTCCTGGCCAACAAAGCAAACAGACCCCATGGTAGCAAAACCAGAATATATTGCCGGACTCAAACAATTTAACCCCGGAAAATTAGACGACCCTACGTTCAGTGGTGGCGCGGATTGCGGTGTCTTTGTTGGCACCGTCATGCATGCAAGCGGTGCGGACCCAAACTATCCCGGTTCGAGCACCTCAGCACAAATGGATTACGTCAAAGCACACCCAGAAAAATATACCTTGACGCAACTAACCGACACGAGCCAACTGCAACAAGGAGATATTCTAATTGTTAACGGCGCCCCGACCGGCCATACGTGGATATTTGTCGGACCACAGTCCTCTTCTGGGTATGACCGGGCGGATGCATCGATGGGGACGCGTATGCCAGTACTAGGAAAATCCTATGTGAGTGACGATCGAGGCAGTTATACTATTGTGAGGTTATTAAGTACAAATACGAGCACACCAGTTGCAGGAGGTTAATCTAGTGAGAAAAAAATTTGCTGGTTTTTCCGTAATCATTGTAGCTCTGTTTTTGGTTATTTTCATAATAAACACATCCTTTTCCCGAAAATATTCCTCGCGGATAGAACTTGACTTCTCTCCTCTAGCGGCGTCTGCTTATGTAGACGGGCATCGGCAGAAGCCCGGTGTGGTGCGCGTGGCGCCTGGAAAACATACGATTTCTGTGCGTTTGGATGGTTTCGCCGACGAACAAAAGGTAGTTAGTGTGAAAAAAACAGAGACGATGTATGTGGGATTGTCGTTGTTACCGAATTCACCAAAAACGACAAATTGGTATACTGCACACCCCGAGGATCAGCGGATTGCTGAACGCATAAGCGGGCGAAATACCGACTCAGCAGTAAACAAAGCTCTCGAGCTAGAGCCATTTATTAAAGAGCTCCCGTTTATAGGTCCTGGCTTCTCATATCAAGTTGGTGTTGGGGCAACTAACTCAAATGGGAGGCCCACCATTGTTATACATGCACAGTCTGACGAAGCGATAGCTGATGCAAAACAGTGGATACGTTCCATGGGTTATAATCCAGACTCAATGCATATTATCATTAACCCAGATCAGGAAATCGACACTAATTAATGTCGATTTCCTGATGTATGTTCTGTTCCACGAGCGGGATGATAGTGCTGCTTGTGAAGTGTTTGACGACGATGTCGGCATCGGTGGTGGTTAGGAATGTTTGGTGGTCTGTAAGATATGCCGTCAGGGCGCGGCGCCGCGCACCGTCAAGCTCACTAAAGACATCGTCGAGCAGCAGCAGCGGTTTTTGACCGGTTGCCGCCTGAAGTGCCTGGAGTTCAAGTATTTTTAGGCCCAATGTCACTGTACGAATCTCTCCGCGCGATGCAATAAGTGGGGCAGGGGTATCGCCAAAAAATACCGCAAAGTCTTCTCGGTGGGGGCCATACGAGGTGAATCCTCGCTCTACATCTGTTTGAAGGTTTGTTTCGAGAGTGTGGAGCAACTGTGATTCGTATGTGTCGGTTGGGAATCGGCTTTCGTACCGCAGTGTGACCTCTGTTTTGCTGTGCGAGAGTTCTTGGTATAGCGGTTCTATGCGCGTCGTAAATTCATCGAGCAGCTCCGTCCGGGCCCGGTGAATCACTGCACCCAGCTCACTGAGGCGGAGATTCCATGGGAAAAAGTCTTGTTTGTGAGCATGGTGGTGCTTGAGGAGGGCATTGCGCTGTGAGAGGACGCGCTTGTAGTTTTTACGAAAACTTGTAAATCCCGGTTTTGTTTGTTCGAGAATGTCGTCTATATATATCCGCCGGCCCTCTGGCGACCCGTTCAGTATATGCAAATGGTCTGGCTCAAATAATACGACAGGAAGGCGTTTTATGGCAGGGAGACGCTGGTATTGTTTTTCATCTATCTCGAATGATTTTTTTATACCTGCTTCAGTGCGGAGTTTCATGGTGCGAAGCGCAGAATCATTCGTATGCGCATCAATTCGTGTCCATTCTGCCCCAAACTGCAGCAGGTCACTGTCTGACACCCGGTATGATGAGCCTTGGGCCACCACAAGCAACGCTTCAAGTAGGTTTGTTTTGCCACTTCCATTTGGGCCAACGATGATATTTACCGCCGGCCCAAATTCAAACGCTGCGTCATTGTATGAACGAAAGTGTTGCAGCCGGATGTCGGATATCATACGGCCAGTATACCTCAGTTAGCTTTTGAGAGGCATGATGAGGTGCCTGTAGTCTTCTTTAGAGGGGTCAGCCAGTAATACCGCCTCAACCTTGCCGTTGAACCCAATTTGTACATCTTTACCACTCATAGCCTGGAGGGCTTCAAGGAGATAGCGCGAATTAAGCGTGATTGAGCCTGATCCAACTGCTTTTACTGCAGCCGTGGCGTTATTTTCACCCAACTGCGATGCAACCGCGCGTATCCATATACTTTCGCTCGCCTCGTCAACGCTCAGCACAATACTGCCGGCGCTCTCTCGGGCGAACAAGCTCGTGACTTTTACGATACTTATAAGTTCTGTGCGGGACAATACCGCCGT